>JBDRTM010000623.1:0-5304 GCA_043824065.1 Planctomycetota bacterium
ACGGATGAAATCGAACGCGGATACAGGTGCGGAGCTGTTTTACGGCAGGGCGTTTAGGGCGGGACATTCCGTTCGATTCACCACCCGAAATGATGGCCAATGGCACGACTACAGCCTCGTTATTCGTGAGAAATTAGGACGCGGGACACGCTTTCGCCTTGACCCCTGCACAGGCCAGGGAGAAGTTACAGTTGCCTTTATCAAGGTAGAAGCGATTGGGGAAATAGCTGTTCGGTCGTTAGAGAAACCTAAAGGACCTGACAAAGACAGAAGCAGGGGGATGTCAGTAAAATCAGGAAGTTTAGAATTTGAACATTATGGAAGTAGATGGGGGAACTTTGTTGTTAAAGTGGACGATGTGGAAATGGCTGCGGGATACGAGTGTGAATTGCTCGGGGTAGTGTTTGACGAGCGTCCTGAATGGCTCAATCTGAAAGACGCGAAGGTTACATTTAGGAGTAAGTCAAAAGGCGAATTTGGGAGTAAGGCGGTTATTAAAGACAGCAGGGGGGCAAAGTGGGAGATTCAAAAAAGTATAAGGCCTGCGAAACAGGAAGGGACACTCATAGTAGAAACCGAGCTGAAGGTAAATAAAGACAGGGACATTATCCAAATTCCGTGGCTGACGATTTTCCCGGGTCTCGGCACGTTCGGCGAAAGAAAATACCAGGGCCTGTTCGCAGGTGTAGAATATCTTTGTGATGAGCCGAGCAGCAGTGAAGCAGATATAGAGACGCCGGAACATATCCGCCGGGTGCCTGAGCCGGTTAAGATAACTTTTCCTCTTATGGCTATTGCACAGAATGGTAAATATATCGGCGTAATCTGGGAGCCGTCCGATATGGTCTCGGCTGCTTTTGATTCGCCGGACGGGATTTACAATTCGGGTGCGCACGTTATGGCACTGTCGGGACCTGCGGTGGGAGAGCTTCGTTTTGAGAACGACTTTTGCGCCCATACGTCCTTCAGACTCGAAGCGAATAAGCCACTGAAAGTCTCTGTGCTGATAGTCGGCGGCGAGGGAAAGACTGTTGCTCCTGCGATTAGGCGGTATGTGGAGTTGAAGGGATTGCCCGCTGTGCCGGAATTTGAAGGAGGATTCGACGCTGCGGTCAATATGCTTGCCCACGGCTGGCTGGACTCGCAAATCAATAACGATGGTCTTTTCAGACATGCGGTTTGGGGCAATAATTTTCCGCCTGCTCCGGCGGCGGATGCCGCAATGTTTATTGACTGGCTGGGCAACCATACTAAGGACAAAAAACTTTGTGAAAGGCTTAACGATGCGAAAAATCAGGCGCTGAGGAAAATACCTTCAGGACAAGCTTTCTCAAGCAGTGTCGGGCACGCGCATTTGCCGACAGCACCTTTTATTTTCGGGCGTACTTATGAATTCGTGCAGCGAAGACGCAGCGAAGCGTTAAGTCTGCTTCGGAATTTCGATGAAGTGGGCGTAAAACTCTACAAGCCGGGCAAAGCAGACTATTCGAGGACTCATTTTGCAAAACATGCTAATGGTTTATCAGGCCGGGATATGGTCAGGATTCTTGAAGGAGCAGCTTTGTCTGGGGACAGAGAACTTATCAATAATGCACTTATACTACTCGATAAACAAACGGTCCTTTACGCAGACACTGTGCCGCGTGGAGCGCAAACCTGGGAGGTGCCACTGCACACGCCGGACATATTGGCCTCGGCACATATGGTTAAGGCTTACACCCTCGGCTATATTATTTCAGGCAAAGAGAAATATCTTGAGCAGGCGCGGTACTGGGCGTGGACGGGTGTTCCGTTTGTCTATATTTATCCGCCGACCTCGGCGACGGTAGGGCCGTACTCAACAATCGCTGTATTAGGCGCAACCAACTGGCGGGCGCCGCTGTGGTTAGGCCGGCCTGTGCAGTGGTGCGGGCTTGTTTACTGCTCGGCCTTGCAAATGCTAAGTGTTTGCGATACGAAGGGGCCGTGGGAGAAAATCGCCAAAGGAATCACAAGTGCGGGACTTCAAATGTCCTGGCCTGTGACGGACAAGGAGCGTCAGGGATTGCTGCCGGATTTCTTCGATTTGAAAGCACAAATAGGTGCCGGCCCTGCTATAAATCCGGGTACGGTACAGGCTCATATAGCGGAGCTTTACGATAAAGGTAAAATATATGATGTGAAGAAGCTGGCCAATAGCGGCTGGTTCATTCATGCGCCCTGTATGATAAGTGATGTTCGGGAAGATAAGAAGACAGTTGTGTTTGTGGCGGATGGCTGGGGTGAGAAAAAGTACTATGTGCTGGTTTCGGGGATTGAGCGGGAGCCGAGAGATGTTCTGGCGAGTGGAGTTGTGCAGGAATCGGCAGAGCCGTCTGCTTTTGAGTCTGCTGAAAAGGAATTTCACGCCGAGTACGGAAGTCTGGTAATCAGACTCCAGGGTAAATCGGAAATTAGGATCAGGTACTAAGGGTGGGATTAATGGCTCGTGACTTGAGGCTCGTGGCTCATGAGTGGATTAGAGAATTAGAGATTAGTGGATTAGTTAATTGGCTAATTGTTTGCTTAGGTTATCAGGAGAACAGGATAGCAGGAGAATGGGGAAGTTAGAATTAAGAATGGATTCGGTATCAAAGCCTGCCCTGAGCAAAGCCGAATGGGTGTGGAGTGACAAATCGGATTTGAAAAGGGATGAATCCCGCCCGTCGTCCGCAGTCCCGAAAGTGACGCCTTGCGGCGGATGCCTTGCGGCAAAGACGGGACGGGACGAATAATTTGAGAGATTTTTCTTGACGGGAAGGTAGATAATTTGGTATAGATAAGGTTAGTAAACCCCGCCCCTGCCGCAGGGGCTGGGTAAAGCTTGTGCCTGCACTGTCGGGCATCTGTGGCTTTGAGGTCATCCAGCCTGTCTCGGCTTGGCTCGTTAGGGCCGAGCGAGTCGGAGCGGGGCCGAGCCAAGACGGGCAGGCAAAATTCTTGCAGTTTTCAATAGAGGAGGAGTTATTGTGTATTATGTGAGGCACAGAGTTGGAATGGGGACTTTGTGCTCGCAGTGAAGATATAGTGAAGATATTTTGCATTCCAATTAACAACATATATTTAGTTTTTGAAGGAGGACTATTATGTCTAAGAAATTGATTTATTTGGTTTCTTTCGTTTTGGTGCTGGGCCTTGCCACCGGTATTGCTAATGCAGATCTGGTGGGGTACTGGAAGTTTGATGAGGGATCCGGCAATGTCGCTTATGATTTAAGTGATTACACCAACGACGGCACCATCAATGGTGACCCGAAGTGGGTAGCCGGCAAAATAGGGGCTGCCCTGGAATTTGATGGAAGTGACGATTACGTTGATTGCGGCAATGACCCTTCGCTTAATATCAATGATAAGATCACGGTTGCAGCATGGGTAAAAACAACAAGCACGGCTCACGGATACTTTGTTTCAAAGGGAACTGCCTGGGATGAAATAGGGCATTATGCAATAGGGCAGGAATATAACGTGCCGATGACCTTCCAGCTCGAAATCGCTGGCAGTGGTGGAACTGTTGAGTTGGATTCAAATATTGCCGTCAATGATGGCCAATGGCATTACATTGTCGGCACTTATGACGATCCTGTTGTCAAAGTTTATGTCGATGGCATAGAGGAAAACACCATGACAGAATCGAGTCGCCTGACTGGTTCGACTGTTGGAGGCTTAACCATTGGACAAAGAGGCGGAAATATTATCAGCGGCATAATTGACGAAGTCCGCATCTACAATCGGGCGCTGATGGAACCTGAGATTCTGGCTGCTATGGAAGGTGGTGAAGGATTTCCGTATGCCTTGGGCCCCAATCCTGCTGATGGTGCATATTATGAGGATACATGGGCAAACCTTAGCTGGCGGCCGGGAGATTTTGCTCTCTCGCACGATGTGTACTTTGGTGACAATTTTGACGACGTGAACGACGGCGCCGAAGGTACTTTCCTGGGCAACCAGGGCTCGACGTATTTTATTGTCGGTTTCCCGGGCTTTGCCTATCCGGATGGTCTCATTCCGGGCACGACTTACTACTGGCGAATCGATGAAGTCAATGACGCCGAGCCAAATAGTCCGTGGAAGGGCAATGTCTGGAATTTTATGGTTCCCCCCAGGACTGCATACAATCCCAACCCGGCTGATAGTGCCGAGTCTATAGACACGAGCGTTGAGCTTAGCTGGACGGGAGGTTTCCGTACGAAGTTGCACACCATATACTTCGGCGACAATTTTGACGATGTGAACAATGCCACTGGGGCTCTGCCTCAGGCCGATACTACTTATTCTCCCGGCACACTTGAATTGGCTAAGACTTACTACTGGCGGGTCGATGAGTTTGATGGCTCTCTCACATATAAAGGCGACGTCTGGAGCTTTACTACTCGAGGCGCCGTCGGCAGCCCGGACCCGTCTAATGGCGCTGTGGATGTAACGCAGACACCTATTCTTTCCTGGAGTACCGGAATCTATGCTGTTTCACATCAGGTCTATTTCGGTACAGATAAACAAGGTGTTAAAAACGCCGATATAGCTTCGCCTGAGTACAAAGGTAGCGGAAACCTTGGTTCCGAGAGATATGACCCCGGAAAGCTTGAGTGGGATACTAACTACTATTGTCGTATTGATGAGGTCAATAACTCCAACGCCGATAGTCAATGGAAAGGTAATGTCTGGAGCTTTACTACAGCCAACTTCCTTATCGTGGACGATTTTGAGTCCTACAATGACCTTGATCCCAGTGACCCCGAGAGCAACAGGATATTTAATGCCTGGTCGGACGGATTTGACGACCCCTCAAATGGATCTGTTGTTGGTTATGATAATCCTCCTTTTGCAGAGCAAACTATTGTTCACAGCGGTTCTCAGTCGATGCCGCTTGCCTATGATAACGCTGTTGGTAAATCTGAGACGACTATGACATTGACTTATCCTCGTGACTGGACAGAGAAAGGTGTCGATACACTGACGATTTGGTTCAGAGGCAGTTCGGCTAACGCAGCCGAACCGATGTACGTTGTTCTAAATGGCAGCGCTGTGGTTACTAATGATAATCCTGCTGCTGCACAGGTAGATAGCTGGACGGAATGGAATATCGACCTGTCCGCCCCAGGCGGATTTGCGGACCAGGGTGTGAACCTGGCCAATGTCAATACGATTGCCTTTGGATTAGGCGATAAGAAAAACCCGCAGGCCGGTGGTTCAGGTACGATGTACTTTGACGATATTCGGCTGTATCGGCCGCCGCCGGAGGTGGCACCCTAAGACGAAATTTGGTTGGAAATAAAATTGCGCAGTTGAC
>JBDRTM010000624.1:0-6453 GCA_043824065.1 Planctomycetota bacterium
GTCAATCGCGATTTTCGGATTTGGGTGAAAATTTCCTCGCCGGTGAAGTATGAGATCTGGATTCCCGCTTTCGCGGGAATGACAATTGGTGGGGCAAGCCCCACCCTACGATTCTATGACAATTGGTGGGGCAAGCCCCACCCTACAATTCTAAGACAATTGGTGGGGCAAGCCCCACCCTACAATTCTAAGCCCCGGATCTCAGGGGCCCGATCCCCGGCAGAAAAGCAAGTGAGCATACACCGGGGACAAGCTGGGTAAAAAAGTTCGGGACAAGCCCCCTTAGAGTATAAGGCACTCTAAACAAGGGGGCAGGCCCCATTAGAATAAACCCCCGACCCCCGACAGAAAAGCAAGTGAGCTAACATCGGGGGTAAACTCCAGTCAAACGGTGTGCAGTGCACACCCTACCTTTTCTATTCCTGGTAATAACAACGCATCAGGGCAACCACATGGGGTTGCCCCCTACGTTGAACAGCGCTTTATTGTTTGAAACTCAAGGATTTCTCTGTCTGCCTGAGCCCTCTTGGCCGCCTGGCGCCCTCGGTCCCCGGGTGCCCCGCGCACCGCCTTGAGGCCTTTGGCCTGATCCCGGCTGCCTGCCTCCAGGTCCTCTTTGGCCACTGGCTCCGGCAATCAGCCTTTGGAGAAGCTGAGCCGTCTCCTTGGCCTTCTCTTTTACCGCCGAGTCCTGGATAGGCTTGAGGTCGATCGTGCTGATGATCAAGTACTGTACGCCTTCTGCCGCTTCTTGAGCCGGTCCCCTTCGACCTTGTAGCCTGGCAACTTGCGCTATGATTGTCTGAAGTGCTTGCTGTCGTTCCTGGCGGACCTTCGTCATCTTCTCTCTTAGTTTGGCTCTTTCGTCCTCGGAAAGGTCTTGAAATCCGCCTTCAGGCCTTGTGATCTGCGCGGCTTTGAGCTTCGCCAGTTGTCCTTCAATAGCTTTAATGGCCTTTTGCTGGTCTTCGGGGTTCATGAATCCGCCACGTCCGGAGCCACCTCTTTCACGCATCTCGGCCCTGAACTTCTCCCTTTCCTCCTCAGACATGTTCTGAAATCTCTCTCGCATTTTGGCTCTTTCTTCCTCAGAGAGGTTTTGCCGGCCTCCTCTGCGTTCCGCCTGGCCAAATGCGGCCAAGACCACTGCCAGAACCACCAGAACAGCGACTGTTGGAATTAGATACCTCTTCATAATATTAGCCTCCAAAATAGGTTAAAAAAGTTACAATCCTACTAATTCCCACTCTGGAAATTAGTGTTTTTACGGAACCATTCGTGTCCGTTATGTATAGACGCAAACCCAGAACCGTTTATTGCGATAATCCGTAAAAAGTCCGATAGTTCTGATTAGGTGGGGAGGCTAAATTGCACTTTTAACTTCACTTAAGAAAGTCGAAATCTTAGCAAGCATCTTCTCTCTGTCGTCCAGGTTGTCCTCAATCAGTCCCACTATTTTTGAGCCGATTATCACGCCGTCGGCCCCTGCCTGGGCGACAGATGCCGCATGTTCGGCTTTGCTGATTCCAAAACCTACGCACACCGGCACACTGGTAAGCTCTTTCAATTTACCGAGAAGCCCTTCAATCGTATCGGAGAGCTTCTCTCTGCTGCCGGTAACACCCAACACCGAAACGGTGTAGATAAAACCGGTAGTTTTGGAAGCAATCAGTTTCATTCTCTCGGGCCCGGTGACCGGCGTTACCATAAAAACGGTATCAAGACCCGCCGAGGTGGCAGGACCAATAATCTCATCGGCATCATCAATACTCAAATCAGCAACCAGGACGCTGTTAACGCCGGCCTTGTGGAAATCGCTGAAGAATTTCTTTACGCCGTACTGATAAACCAGGTTGTAGTACATCAACAGTCCGATTGGAACATCCTTATAATCCTTGACCTTTCGGATAAACTCCAGGGCCTTTCCCAAATTCATTCCGCTTTTCATCGAGCGAATATCAGCCTTTTGAATTGTCGGCCCATCCGCTATCGGGTCGGAAAACGGTATCCCTAATTCCAGAACATCAGCACCGGCATCGATAGCTGTTTTTACGATTCTCACACTCGTATCAAAATCCGGGTCGCCTATCACGAAAAACGGTATCAAAGCCGCTCTATTTTGTCCCTTTAGCTCTGAAAAAACCTGCTTGTATGTCTTCATCAATAAAATCCTTCTTTTGTTCAAATAGTCAATAGACAGTAGTGGTTTATCAAGGCTCAAATGATGGTTTGTCATTCCCGCGAAAGCGGGAATCCAGACTTGTTGGATGGTACTGGATTCCGCATCAAGTGCGGAATGACAACCCTCAAAGCATGCTTGACAAAGCAATAGTCATTTTTGCAGGGGTCTGCGTTTCTCCACAATTGAAACATCTTTGTCACCCCGGCCGGAAAGATTCACAACCGCTATTTGCTCGGCGCCCAGCTTGCCCTTTTGGCTGACAAGATAGGCTAAAGCATGTGCGCTCTCCAACGCCGGCAGTATCCCCTCACTTTGAGTCAGCAGCCCGAAGGCGTCGAGCACCTCGTCGTCTTCTGCCGCAACGTATTCGGCTCTGCCGGTATCCTTTAGCAGACAATGTTCCGGCCCAACAGCCGGATAATCCAGCCCCGCACTTACCGATTCGGTATCACGAATCTGGCCTTCCTCGTCCTGCAGCAGATAGGCCTTTGCACCGTGCAGGATACCAACCCTGCCGGCTACAAGTGTCGCAGCGTGCCTGCCGCTGCTCAGGCTCCTGCCGCCTGCTTCAACACCAATTAGTCTGACGTCTTTGTCATCTATAAAGCCGGAGAAAATACCTATTGCGTTACTGCCTCCGCCCACGCAAGCCACAACCATATCCGGCAGTTTGCCGAGCTGTTCGAGGCATTGCAGCCTGGCCTCTTTGCCGATGCAGCTTTGAAAATGTTTTACTATCGTGGGATACGGATGCGGGCCACAGGCTGAGCCGAAAAGATAAAACGTATCGGTAACGTGGGCCGTCCAGTAGCGAAGCGCATCGTTGATGGCATCCTTCAATGTCCCCGTCCCGCCTTCAACGCCAATCACTTCTGCGCCGCAAAGTTTCATCTTATGAACGTTGACACTCTGCCGCTCAATATCGATTACGCCCATAAAGATTTTCGTTTCCATCCCGAACAATGCCCCGATCATCGCCGTAGCCAGGCCGTGCTGGCCGGCGCCGGTCTCGGCAATGAGCTTGGTCTTGCCCATGTATTTGGCTAAAAGACCCTGTCCGAGCGTGTTGTTGACCTTGTGTGCTCCGCCGTGAAGGAGGTCCTCGCGTTTTAGATAGACCTTGAAACCGACATACTCGCTGAATCTTTTCGCATAATAAAGAGGGCTGGGCCTGCCGGCGTATTCTCGCGAGAGTTGCGACAGCTCCGCCACAAACTGCTGGTCTTCATAGAAACGATAAAATGCCTCTTCCAATTCTTCCAATACCGGTATCAAAACCTCCGGCACATAGAAACCGCCGTAATCTCCGAACCTACCCTTGTATTTCATAATTCATTCCTCATATTTCGTATCTCGTACAAATCCGAAACCTAAAGTTTAGAGTGCCTAAAGTGAGCTAAAGTGAACTAAAGTGACACTTACGTGTCATTCCTTCGGCAAGCTCAGGACAAGCTCTGAGGCGAAGCCGAAGGATCTGGCCAACGAAAAAGAGATTCTTCGCTTCGCTCAGAATGACAGCTTTGCTGTCACTTTAGGCACTTTAGTTCACTTAGTATTGTTTCGGATTTCGTATTTATCCTCTTAGGTGTCGTATATTCTCGAACAGTTTTTTCATTTTCTTATGGTCTTTTTTACCCGGCTCAGCTTCTATCCCGCTGCACACATCAATTCCATAAACTCCTAATTTAACCGCTTCCGCCGCGTTGTCCGGATTTATCCCACCGGCCAAGAAAACACGCTTGCCGATGTGCCCTATGACGTTCCAGTCGAAGGTCAGCCCTGTGCCGCCGTACTTCTCAGGGTTGAAAGCATCTAACAGAATAGCATCTGTGAAAAAGCTGTCCGCTCTTTCGATGTCTGTTTGGTCTTTTACACGGATTGCCTTCATCGTCTTTACATTATGAGAAAGGAACAACCGGCAGAACTCCGGGTCTTCGTCGCCATGCAATTGGACCCAGTCTAACTGGCAGAGATTTGTCGTCTCGTGGATTTGCTCAATCGAAGCATTCACAAACACACCGGCGGTATCCATAAAACCCGGCAGCTTGCTTATTATACTCGCAGCTTTTTCCGGCGTTATAAACCTCGGGCTTTGCGGATAAAAATTAAAGCCCAGCAAATCCGCACCCATATCCATCGCTGCCGCAGCGTCTTCGTAATTGGTAATTCCACAAATTTTAATCTTCACTATCAACATATTTGTATTTTGTGAATGAGTTGATGCGTAAATGCGTTTATGAGTTGACTTATTCACTCATTTACTCATTTACTCATTCACTCATTTACTCATTCACGATTCGAGACTTCAATTAACTTTTCCAGACAAGCTGACGCCCTGCCGTTGCTGACCGACGTCTCCGCCGGCTTGATTGCCGAGGTGAAATCATCGGCCAGACCGCCGGCGATTATCGCAGCCGCGGCATTGAGAACAACAATATCCCTGCGAGGCCCGCTCTCTTTACCGCTTAGTATGTCCCTTAAAACCTTAGCACTTGTTTTGGCGTCGGTCACTCTTAAATCCTCTATATCAGCCAACCCGATACCCAACTCTTCCGGGTCCAGCTCTTTGCTTGTGATTTGACCCTCTTTTAGTTCGAGTATTTTGGTGGCCGTTACTGTGCTTATCTCATCCATTCCGTTACTGTGGACCACCATTGCGTACTGTGTGCCCAACAGCTTAAGCGCCTCGGCAACAAGCTGCATCAAACCTTCGTCGGCCACACCCAACACCTGCCTCTTTGCATTGGCAGGGTTCGCCAAAGGCCCTAAAATGTTGAAGACCGTCCGAAAGCCCAGACTCTTGCGTATCGGCTGGACATATTTCATCGCCGGATGGAACATAGGCGCGAACATAAATCCGATATGCGCTTCTTTTATACACTTGGCCACAGTCTCGGCTGAGGCATCGATTTTGACACCTAGCTCTTCAAGCACATCAGCCGAGCCGCACTTGCTGGTTATCCCGCGATTGCCGTGCTTGGCAACATAGACCCCTGCCCCGGCCGCCACTATTGCCGCTGCCGTTGAGATGTTGCAGGTTTTAATTGCTCCGCCGCCGGTGCCGCAGGTATCAACCAGGTTATCAATATCAACCTTCACAGCAACCGCATGGCTTCGCAGCGATTTGGCAAGCCCTGCAAGTTCCGGCGCCTTCGGCCCCTTGACTCGCATCGCTGTTAGAAACGCTGCAACTTGAGCCTCTGGTACCTCGCCTTCAAAAATAACATCCAGCAAAACCGTCGCCTGCTCGAAGCTCAAATCCTCACCCTCCAGTAACGGCTTAATATATTCGATTATTGCTGCCATCTTCGACTCCCTATTACACTAAAACAATTCACAAACAAAATCCGAATATCGAATATCGAAATCCGAAACAAATTCAAAATTCGAATGCTCAAATTTTCAAAACTGACAATAAAACTGTCATTCCTTCGCTTCGCTCAAGGACAGGTCTGAGTGAGCGACCAGCGAACGAAGAATCTCCCAATCGAAAGCAAGATGCTTCGCTCCGCTCAGCATGACATACAAAAGATGTTTGGCTAATTTGGATTTCGGTCATTTGATATTGTTTCGTGCTTCGGATTTCGAATTTTACCCTTGGTTTTTCACTTTCTGTTTTTCCGCTATCGACAGCACGTTCTCAATTATCTTACCGCCGGCAGGCGTCAAAATACTCTCCGGATGAAACTGCACGCCGAATATCGGAAGCTCTTTGTGGCGGACTCCCATAACAATCCCTTCAAACTCAGCGGTTTTTTCCAGACAATCCGGCAGCTCCAAAACACAAAGACTGTGATAGCGCCCCGCCTGCAGCGGATTTTCAACGCCGGCAAATACGTCTTTTTCATTATGAGTTATTCTCGAAGGCTTTCCGTGCATCGGCTCCGGCGCATGGCCGATTTTACCACCGAAATACTGCACAATTACCTGATGACCTAAGCACACACCCAATATCGGCAGTTTATCTTTGAAGTAACCTACCGCCGAAAGCGAGACACCAGCCGTATCCGGCGTGCCCGGCCCCGGAGAAATCACGAGCAGGTCAGGCCCAAAATCCTCAGCTAATACTTTAAGCTCTTCAAGCGCAGTGTCGGCCCGGTAAACCTTGGCCTGGCAATCGCGCTTACAAAAATCATCAACAAGATTGTATGTAAACGAATCAAAATTGTCGATGAACAAAACTTTTCTGCCTTTGTCTTCCATAGGATTGTTCCTAATTTTTGTCTTTTTTACTTTTTTACCCCTCACTCACGTTCGGGGCTCTGTCTTCT
>JBDRTM010000625.1:0-5099 GCA_043824065.1 Planctomycetota bacterium
TAATTCACTCATGCTCTCATTACACATGGCATAATTGAAGCCACCCCATTCGGAAGGAGCAGGCGTTTCATTTTTCGTGTCCCGAGCGCGGTCGAGGGGCCGGCACCCAAACACCGACCCGCCTAATGCGCCGGCACCTAAAATACTCCCCGAGGCTTTGATAAAATCTCTACGGCTATAGCTTGACATAAGCTCTCATTTCTTGTTGCCTGGAAAAGGCTTCTGCAAAATTGCAGGTTAGGCATACTTTGGAAGGAAAAAAACGTTGTTTTGTTTTTTTCTTTTCAAACAGTAAGCTCTTGCACAATAAACAGCTATAGGATTATTTAAGAAAATCAAAAAAAAAGATTTTCTTAAATAATATATGCCTAACCTGCAATTTTGCAGAACTCTTATTGCTTGGAACCTATAGCAGTTATTAGCGCAAGCGCAACCCAAACGCCGCTAACGACAGCTAACAGGGCCGCAATTACAACAAGAACCAGGATAATTACTTCCATCTTTTACGCTCCTCATAAGCCTTTTCGATCCAATGTCCCAGCATGTACGCTAACAGTGCCGCCCCGAGAGCAGGAATAATAGCAGGCACTTCAGTTGCAGAAGGGAAGATGAACTGAAACATTATAGCAACAAGCGTGCCGATACCCATTGATAAGATGCCGGCCAGGGGGCGCGGACGCTTTACCCATAACCCAATTATAAGAACAGGCAGAATCGCCGGGGCCCAGATAGTATAGCAGATGAGCAGCCCGCCGATGATACTTGGAACCGCAAGTGCGCCAACGGCGGCAATTGCAGCAATCACAATAGTCGCGCAGCGGCCAATGTTCAGAGCAGTGCTGTCCGGTACTTTTGCAAAAGGCTTGACAATGTCCTGGGTAAATGCCACGGCGCCGGCGTTGAGAAGCGAATCAAGGCTCGACATAATTATCGATATCAACACCACCATCAAAAGGGCGTACCCCGCGGCCGGCATCGTTGATTCGACCAGCTTCAGAAGAACCTTGTCCTCCTCTATATCCCCAGGGACAATGCCGCGAGCTGCAATCCCCAGCGCTATCATAACCATAAACCAAACGATGCTGAATAGACCCGCCAATACAAAGCCATTTCGCGAGACACCGGTTGTTTTAGAGGCCAGGGCACGATTTGCATAAGGGGGTATCAGCGTTTCGCCCAGCAGAAAGGCCGCTACTAAGCCCAGTATCTTAATAGTCGATGTGGAATCGAATCCCGCTGTGGTGGCAGCCGATGCCTCCTTCACAAAGGTCGCGGCACTACCATTTAGATGGAACATCAATACTAATAAAAGCATCAAGGGCAATAGAATTGCAAACGCGGAGAATTGAAAGGCGTCGGTTATTACGCTTGCTCGTAATCCGCCGAACGTCGTATATAGTGCCGTGATGCCGACAACAATTATCACAGACGACCAATGCGGCAGACCGAATATACTCCTGAGCACATCGCCGCCCGCCTTGGCCATAACCGCAGCAAAGCCGGCACATAAGCCAACGGAGATGATGCCGGCAAGGACCTGGCACTTTGGGTCGTATTTTTGGCCTATGGCATCGCCTAATGTGTGGCATCCTTTGAGACGCCTAAGACGAGGGGCAACGAACAGGCCGACCAGGATGTTTTGGACCGCGTATGCCAATCCTACGCCAAGAAAAAGCAAACCGCTCTTGAAGCCCCTGCCGACAAAACCAATTGAAAACACAGGCCCCACATAGGTAGCGGCAAGACTCCCAAATACCAATGCTAACGGAAGTGCCCGTTTTGCCAATGAAAACTCTGCAAACTCACGAGCGGCCCGCGCACGCACAGCCACAAAGGTAAGCACAGCCAAGTAGGTTACAACAACAGCCGCAGATAAGACCGTAGGCACAGTTTCGTCCTAATCTGGTATTCTATATGCTTAGCGAGTCAAAACCTGCGGTAAAACCGCAGGCTAAATACTTAGCCCCACGTTTTACGTGGGTTTCCCTGGCACTGATAGACACAGATTCAAGCTTGACAGACCACTAGCGCTCATCCTGAAACTTTTCTTCTTCCAATTCGTTTATGGTCGCGTTCAGCTCGGACTCGGTACGAATCCACCCAAACCTATCATCGACAAGAAAAGAACTGTACCACTGAATCATATTCTTCGCAAAGTCTTCATCCTTGCAGTAAATCCCAAACGATATTTCTCCCGCGCGTGCTCGGGGTTTTTGACGCTTATGTGGGAAGGCAAGGAGGACGGCACTTCTTGAAAGAAGGAATTCAATGTCGGAAACAACGCTGTTGTAAATCCTAAGTCTCTCCGATTTGATTGCATCAGGATACTTACGAAAAAGGAATTGTGCAGCATTCGCAAAATCAGGCACGCTTAGATTCAACGCCCGGTGCACTCTTACGTCGTGGTAATCTTCTATGATTTCATATAAACTGCTGAGATAATCCTCCATAGGCTGCCTTTCCCCTTCAAACAACATACACGTCCAAAGCTCACTGTGGCCCGTTGCATCAAGCTGGTCCTGGAGCATTCTCTTGGCAATGTTGTATGTTTCTCTGCGGCTGCCTAATACCTTGAGGAGGCGCTCGGTCAGAATTTTCGCCCAGCCGGGCATGTCATCCGGCAGGGACTCAGGAGGACAAACGCCAAGACGAGTCAAGAGTCTGAGAAACTGCTTTTGGTCGGAGCCATAGAACCTTCTGCCAACAACGCTGCCCACATTGCCGTCACATTCCATACCATATTGTTTATGGTAACCGAACGACAGGAGGTGCACATCGTAGCCTTTGGCAATCAGCATCCTCTCCAGCTCACTAATCAACCAGGTGGCTTGCTTCTCAGAGGCCCTATCAATTGATAGATGGACATTTGGACACAGTACAATCGGCCGTTTACCTATTAGCTCTGATAGCGAGCCAAACTCCTCTGCAGCTTCGGCCAGCTCCTGCTTACTATCGTACAATTCCATACATACAAATACCACTAATACGTTCCTGAAAACCATCTTAGGCTGTGCCGGCGAGATTGTTAACGGGTCCACTTTTGAAGAGGGCTCTTTGTCCTCAAAATAGCAGGATGAACATTGGTAGCAATCCAAAATCATATTGATTTCTCGGTCTTATCTTCACTCTTAGTCACATACCTCGCATGCGAGCTGCGTTTGCCGGGCGGCGATGCCTTGAGTTTCTTCAATCGAGAGGCAATCTTAGCATCGACATGGGATATGAACAGGCTCACGTTCGTGGTGACGGCCTTGTCCGCAAAACCAACACTGTCGAGCGTTCGGACCACTTCAGCGGCATCCCAAAACTCATGGGAAGAAGCTATGCTTCGTGCTTCCTCACGCGTAAGTGATTTCAGAAAACTCGGGATACAGCCGTCACGCAGGGCCCCGGCATAGTCAACCAACAGCTCATGAATTTCTCTGTTTGTACCAGGCATCGTTTCTTCCTCCCTCATTAAATGGATTTTCAGTCTTCACGATTGTAATAACACAGCATCTTTCTAAGTTTTAAAATAGTTCTGAATTCAAGCATCTTTACCGCCCCGACCGTAGTCTTGAGCTCATTAGCAATTGCCCTGTTAGAAACGCCTTCCATCCAGAGTTCGATAGCTCTTCGCTCCCGGGCCTTGAGCTTGCTTAACGCCTGACCAAGGATCTGTTGAAGCTCCGAACGTGACACCATCTCAAGAGCACCGATTTCAGGGGCAATAAGCTCTTTCAGATTTCTTTGCGACAGATATAAATTCCGGTTTATTCTCCTATATACTTCTCTCAAGCGCTTCCGCATATAGTACAGATATACAATCCTGAGGAGCTGTTTCTCGTTAGCAATACTTCGCAATCGCCCCGGGTTTTCCCATATATCGGCATATACATCTTCTAACACATCCTCACACTCCACCTCATTACCGAGGTAGCGGTACAAATACTTGATAAAGACTCCGAAGGTAGCTCGCACAAAGGGCTCCATCGCCCGCCGACGGCGTTCGACATCCGGGGCCGTGAGTCCCTTCAAAGCGTTTCGCAGCCGCTTATTCATACCAGGTCCCTTGCTTCGTTAATTGGTTAATTGATGAGTAGTTAATTGGTCAATTGGTGAGTCCACTCACTACTCACCACTCACTACTCACCACTCACCGACTTGACGGTTAGTAAGACTATTATATCTCAAGCTCATAAGTTCTTCAACTGTCAAGTTATTAAAAGCATAACAGGGACAAAGCGGCCGCTTTAATCCGTTATAATCCAAACGAACGAGCCGATGCCCGGCTGTCAAAATCCGTATATAGGTCTTAACTCATCTTCGGTTGGCAAACGGTGATAGTACTCACCTCTGGTGCCAACGTAACCGACCCCTTGTCTTCGGAGCCTTACCTGGCTGATAGAGCCATTACTGTTAGTAATATTGACTGCAACAGCTCTCATTTCCTGATGCATATAGGCTCTATCGGCTTGCGCTTTCTGCCTTTCGCTTTCATTGCCGAACATATACCCGGCCGCACCACCCACTGCCGCTCCAATCAAAGTTGCTTCGGTGTCGCCGCCGGCCAACTGGCCAATGCCGGCTCCGGCCAGGGCACCGATAGCTGAGCCGACCTGAGCATCGCTTTCACAACCGGTAACTAACAACGAACCGAAGCTCACAGCCGCTGCTATTAGAATTGTCATTAGATTCTTAGCCATTTTACATCTCCTTTCAAATCTACAAAATCCGTTCCTGAATTCATTTCTTTCTATTACCAGCAGGCTTCCGCCGGTTCGAGGTAACATTCGAGCCGGCGTGATGCCATTATGGCAAAGTCGGCAAAGTCAATTTTGCAGTCGCCGTTAACATCCCCGGCTGTCCTGGATGCGCACCGTGCAACTACGGGCCCATCGAGTACCACCGCATAAATCTCCGAGTTTCCGTTCCGGTTGTCCTGCCAAACCACCACGTTCCCACTAATGGCGGGGTTGGTCTGGTCGTGAGTATCATCGGTGATTTGAAAGTCCTTTTGCGTGGTAAGATTATAGCCGAATATGTCCCAGTTGTTATTTCGGTAGTCCTGCCAGACGATTATATTGCCGTCTATGTCAGGATTCGTCTGCGAAGATTCG
>JBDRTM010000626.1:0-13813 GCA_043824065.1 Planctomycetota bacterium
TGCGGAAAGCAAAAACCTACGATGTCACCCCTGCCCCTGCTTTCGCAGGGGTAAACTTGTCCCCGCGAAAGCGGGGAGCAGGGGTCCAGAGCGAAAAAGCTGGATTCCCGCTTCCGCGGGAATGACAAACACTGTTTCCCAACAGGAACTATTTAGTCCACGATACAGATTATTCAATTCCCAAAAGCACTACCGACTTGGACGGCAGCGTTACCGTTAAAATATTACCTTTCAACTTAAAGTTATCGAAGGCGGCAGGGCGGACTACCTCTGGTTTATCAAAAGTATTGTGTGCGGCCATAGCATCAGCGGTTAATGCACGGCCGGAGATTTTCTTAGCCCTGGTCCCTTGAAGCTCGCAAACAAGCCGTGCCGAGTTTTTGGGGTCCAGGTTGCAAAGAGATATATGAATCCTGCCAGACATATCTTTAGATGCCGAAACATTGAGTGCCGGAATTTTTTCGCTGCCGAATTGATAACCACGGCACTGCAGCTCAATGGGAAGCAGCGTAGCGTCATGATGGACCTTATACATCTCGAATACGTGATAGGTCGGCGTCAAAATCATCTTTTCGGCTTTGGTCAGAATCATCGCCTGTAAAACATTGACGGTCTGTGCGATATTTGCCATCTTCACGCGGTCGCAGTGACTGTTGAGGATATTGAGAGTAGCGCCGGCCACGAGTGCGTCACGCAACGAGTTTTGCTGGTAAAGAAATCCGCGATTCGTGCCTGGCTCGACCTGGTGCCATGCGCCCCATTCGTCCAATATCATCCCCACGCGTTTCTTTGGGTCGTATTTGTCCATGATAGCTGCGTGCTTTGCGATAATTTCATCCACGAGCAGCGCTCTTTGAAGCTGAGCAAACCAATCTTCCTCACCAAATTCAGTAGCTGAACGGCTATTTTTGCCCGAACCACAGTAGTAATGGGGAGCCAAACCATTCATATTTCTTCCAGCATCGCGCATCAGCACCTCTGTCCAGTTGTAATCCGACTTCCTGGCTCCACACGCTATTTTATAAAGGCGGTTTTCGCCAAAGTTACGCAGATATGTGGCAAAGCGGCGATAAAGGTTGGCATAATACTCAGGCTCCATACGGCCGCCGCAGCCCCAGTTTTCGTTACCGACTCCCCAATACTTTACCTTCCAGGGCTTGTCCCGCCCGTTTTCGCGGCGCCAATCCGCCATTGGGCTTTTGCCGTCAAATGTTATATACTCGACCCACTGCTGCATTTCCAGCACGGTGCCGCTGCCCACGTTGCCGCAGATGTACGGCTCGCAGTCTAACTGTTCGCACAGGTCAAGGAATTCGTGGGTCCCGAAGTGATTGTTTTCCGTTACACCGCCCCAATGGGTATTGACCATAGTCGGGCGCTGGTCACGTGGGCCGATGCCGTCCTTCCAGTGATACTCGTCGGCAAAACAACCGCCCGGCCAGCGCAGCACCGGTATCTTCATTCGTTTCAATGCCTCGACTACATCATTGCGAATGCCGCGGGTGTTCGGAATCGCCGAATCCTCACCGACCCAAAAACCGCCGTAGATACACCTGCCTAAATGCTCTGAGAAGTGGCCGTAAATATTCCTGCTGATAGTTTCCTTGCCTTTGTCGGCGTGGATGACCAGCTTGTCTATCCCCGGTTTTTCCTGCTGTGTTTTATTCACAGCAGGTGTTGAGGCACAGCCAGCTATCAATGCCGTAGCCACAAAACAAACGATTCCTTCGATATTTATCATTGACAGCAACCATTTCCTCAGCTCACCGTGCTTCATTTTCTTGTCCCTTCCATAGAAAATCAGGAGTTAAGTTCACATAAGAAATCGGGGATTCAAGGAAGCTTATGGTCTGATGGCTTCAGGCCTTCTTTGTGCCTGCCCATACCAATCCGATTGGGATTGTACTCGCCAACAAGAGCAACCTTGCTTTTGGCTGGGATTTTATCTTCCATTTCCATCGCCCAGTAGCAGGCGTTCACAAGAAGACGGCGGAAACCTTCGTTCCTTAGGTCGCCCCCGTGTCCCATTGTGGTAGTGAATATACGAGAGGTTTTTCCTTTTTCACCTGTATAAGTTTTGGTCCAGGCCACAGGCACAAGTTTCTTGTCCGGGTTAGGTTTATCTTTCGGGTCCATACCTGAAAGCACCTGCCCCATAATCAACGGCTTGCTGTCACCGCTTAGGGTTGTTAGGCCATAAACATCGGACGGGCCCCAGATATCATCAATGCCTTTGACTATGGGATGACTTTCCATACCTTTTGCGATGAGGCCGCGTGTACTTTCTCTTTGGTGGCGTCCATAATGGCTAATCCAGGTCTCACCGAGAACCTGACGGCCATATCCGCCGTCGAACTCCTTGTTTTGAAAACTGTATTTGGCATAGGGACTGTTTTTGTTTTTTCTATAATTGAACGCATGCGTCGATGTCCTCAAAGCTACGATGGGCTTACCGGAGCTGGTATAATCAATAATATACTTCATCTGCTCATCAGGCAGCTCACGGAAACGTAGAAACATAACCATCAAGTCCGCCTTTTCGAGAACTTCGAGCCCGGGGATGTTGTCAAGCGTTTGCGGGTCGATCTCGCCGGTTTCTTTATTGATGGCAAAAAGCACCGTACACTTAAAGCCCTGGTGCACAGCTAATATCTTGGCAAGCTGGGGCATCGAATCTTCTGAGCGGTATTCCTCGTCGCCGGTGACAAAGACAATATGTTTGCCCTTGCCCGGGCCTTTGCGCCCTTTGAAAACAACACTGGATTTGGCATTCACCACTCTGCCCACCAGGCAGGTCAATACAACGAACACCAACACCCAAAGCTTAATTGAATTCCTTGACTTGTTCATATTCATCTCCTTTTCATCTTAACCAAGCAATTGTTATATTCATAGACAGATGAGTAATATAACAAATCCTGTTTTGTTTTTCAACTCCGCCAGGCGAAATCAAGCATTTTTCAGGATTTATTTATAGCTTCTCTTGCATAAATAAATGCGAAAAAAAGCCAAAGCAGTTTGATTTTCGAGACAGATTTGGTATATTAGTAAAATTGAATCTCGGCGGCAAAGCTGAGCAGGTTCAAATAGGGAAATATGAATTTTAGGAGAGGTATTATGTCTAAGAAAACAGGTTTCCCAATTTCTTTTGTTCTAACGTTCGTATTATGCCTGATGTGGGGTACTATTGCCCAGGCCAAAGACAAACCAATAACCCTTGATACTGACCCGAATCTTGCCGGCTGGTGGAAGCTCGATGAGGTATCAGGTAAAACTGCTGCAGACTCTTCGAAGCACAACCGAAAAGGTACCCTCAAGGAAGATATGTCATTCGAGAAAGATTCCGTCTCAGGCCGGGTAAGAAAGGCCCTGAAGTTCGGTCGTGGCGATGGTTACGTACAGATAACCAAATACAAAGGCGTTACCGGCACGCGACCTCGAACCGTGGCGGCATGGTGCAGGACAACAACAACGAAGGGCGAAATCATATCCTGGGGCTCGGATGATTACGGTCAGATGTTTACATTCGGATTTGTCAGGGGCCGTATAGGTGTAACACCAAACGGCGGGTATCTCTATATTAACGAGGAGACCGATGACGATGCGTGGCATCACGTTGCAGCGGTAGTGGAGGAGGCCGAACTGCCGAATCTCCATGATGATGTCAAACTCTATAAGGATGGTGAGCCGGCGGAAATCCATGACATCGGCCTTTTGGACCTCTGGCCAATCGACACAGGCAGCGATTTGGATGTCAGGATAGGCAGAAAATTCCAAGGCCTCATTGACGATGTGCGTATCTACGACCGTGCTCTTTCGGAGGACGAGGTAAACGCCCTGTATAAATTACAAAGTAATAAGCCATTACCCAAATAGCAATGACAAGTAGATGATTAAAAGTATGCCTAACCTCGATGTTGCATAACTCTAAAACGAAAGGAGACAAACAATGGACAATAATCGAGTTACACGGCGCCAGTTTATGCGCGATAGTGTAGTGACCGCAGCGGGTGTAGCTGCCGGTCTCGGTGTCATTGGGCAAAATGCCAAGGCCGTCAGCACCTCCAAGATTCTCAATTATAATCCGAATATGGAATATCGCCGGCAGGGCAAGACCAATCTTATGGTCTCAGCCGTCTGCTTAGGCGGGCACTCCAGGAGCAACCAGGCCGAACGCAATGAAATTGTCAGCCGCGCCATCGACATCGGCATAAACTACATCGACGCATGCACTGCTGGAGAGGTAAAAAGAGATGCCAGGGCCCTGAAAGGACGCCGCGATAAAATGTATCTGGCACTTTCCCATTGCGGGCACGAGGTGCGCGAGAAGGAATACCGCACCACTAAGAAGCTGATGGAAGTGCTGGATGGATTGCTGAAAGAGTCAAATCAGGAATACACCGATTTATGGCGTATCACCTGCTACGAACCGGGCGGCAGACACTCCTTCAACACGGCCTGCGAGTTTGTCGGCGCACTCGAGAAAGCCAAAAAGCAGGGCAAGGCCCGTTTCATCGGCTTTTCAACCCACGACCGCAGATGGATTAAGTTTATGATTGAGTATTTCCCGCAAATTGACTGTGTCTGCTTCCCCTTTACTACGATGAGCAAGAAAGCCCCGAAAGACAGTGTCTTCGCAGCCCTCAAGAAGCAGGACGTCGGCGCTTTCGGCATCAAGCCTTTTGCTGCCGGCTCACTGTTCAGGGATGACCGAGAAGAGAACTACAAGCGTGCGCGTCTGGCTATTCGATACATTCTGCACAGCAACACCGTAATCCCTATTCCGGGCTTGAACAGCGTTCAACAGGTTGACAATGTCGCAAAGGCCGTGATGGAGCGCCGCGAACTTGACGTCAGGGAAACCGCTGAGCTGCAAAATGCCAACAAACAGGCATGGGCGAAACTGCCGGCTAACTATCAGTGGCTCAAGAACTGGGAATACGTCTAATTGGTAATGTCGGCATCATCTACGGTCTGCGATGAGAGAAAGCAACAGTGTCTGCTTCACTCTTTAAAAAGCAATACCAGGATGGAAGGTATGAAGTGTTTTTTCTTGACGCTAATAATTGCGGCAGTAGCTGTTGCCGGAACCGGTTGTGAGCAAGTAAAGTCTGCACAGAAAGAGCAGACAAATCCGGGACCGGCAGCCACCCGTCAGGCCGTGACAGTTCCGGAAGTTGCAACGGATAATGAACCACTGCTGCTTCTCGATGATGAACCTCCGCTGCTGCTCGAAGATGACCCGGATGAGGGCTCGTCCACCGATTCGATGGCCGACAATAGCCGCTGTTTTGTCTGCCACATCAACTACATAGATGAGGATATCGCCGTTACTCATGCACGGGTGAATATGGGCTGTGCGAATTGTCACGGGGAATCCGACGAACATATAGCCGATGAATCCTGGGCTTCAGGTGGAAACGGTACAGCACCGGACATAATGTATCCTCGGGCAAAGATTAATCCGTTCTGTATGGGCTGTCATCCCAGGGAAAAAATCGACAGCGAACAACACAAGCCTCTCTTTACCGACACTACCGAGGAAAAGTATTGTACTGATTGCCACGGCGAGCATCGCCTGACAAATCGCAAATGCAAATGGAAGTAGATCCGCCTGTTTCAACCGGACTGCACTATAAAGTGCGAAAAGCGCTTGAAGCTAAAATACAAAACGTTTGGAAGTGGTAATGGAGACAGAAAATGCGCAGTTTATCAATAGCACTTACGATATTCTCAATTGCTGTTTTGTTTAATTCTGTAACGTCTCGCGCCGAGACAGCTAAACGCGACTACGGTGTCATCAAGAACCAGGACAGCCCGTATGCAAAACTAAAGAGTGTTGACTTGAAAGAGGTTCACTGGACTGACGGTTTCTGGGCAGAGAACGCTAAGTTGACCATTAACCGCAAGTCGGTGAAGGTCCCGTGCAAGCCGGCATCGTACACGGCCATTGAACGAAAGTGGGCTGCCGGTGACGTTATCGAGCTGGACCTGCCTGTGCCGGTCAGAATGATTATGGCCGACCCGCGCGTGGAGCAAACCCGCAATCAGGTCGCGGTTATGCGCGGCCCGGTCGTTTATTGCCTTGAGTCTATCGACGTGCCGCAAGAGATTCGGTTTGAAGATATTTGCCTTGCCGCAAATGCAAAATGGAAGGTCCAACATGAGCCTGAGCTGCTCGGTGGCGTAACCGTGCTGAAGACAAAAGCTATGGTCATCGATAAAACCACTGCAAAAGATGTCGGCGGCTACCGCCAAGTTAGCGATGCCAGGCCGCGTCGCATAGACATCAGGATGATTCCATACTACGCATGGAACAATCGACAGGAGCCGAAGATGACCGTTTGGTTACCTGTCAGGTGGTAACTGTCGGATGACAGAGGACGGAGGGAATCATTGAAAAGCGTTTTTCATTTAATGCTTCCATTACAGCCTCGCTTAAGTTATGATTATTTTGTTCGGTGATATTGTGTCTCCTACTTGTAATTTACAGAAGCAATGTGATGGTAATAATTTATGTCGAAAGAAAAAATACTATCCAAACAATTGTTAATCCCCACCTTAATCTTTAGCCTAATCGTCATCTCTGCCGTCTATGCGGATGACCAGCCGCAGTGGGGGCAGAGATATTCACGGAACATGGTTTCGGGTGAAACCGGCCTGCCTGGGACTTTTGACCCGGCCACCGGCAAAAATATAAAGTGGGTGGCTCCGTTAGGTACACAGACCTACTCGACCCCAGTGGTAGCCGGCGGCAGGGTGCTGATTGGCACGAACAATGACAAACCACGAGACCCTCGTCACAAGGGAGACCGCGGCGTGTTCTTGTGCCTGGACGAAAAAGACGGGAGCCTTTGCTGGCAGCTCGTCCTTCCCAAAATCGGAGGCGACCCGCGAGTGGATTGGCCCAGAGCAGGTATGGTCTCGCCGGCTACTGTCCAAGGCGACAGAGTTTACCTCGTGAGCAATCGCGGGCAAGTAATGTGCCTCGACCTCAACGGCCAGACCAACGGCAACGATGGACCATACCGGGACGAAGGCCGGCTTATGGCCCCGCCTGGTGCTGAGCCTATGGGGGTAACAAAAACAGACGCTGACATCATTTGGCTGTTCGATATACGGGCCGAGACAGGAGTTCACCAACATGACTCGGCACATAGCTCGATTCTCCTGCACGGGCAGTTTCTGTACATTAACACGAGCAATGGTCTTGATACCAATCATGAATATATTTTTTCTCCCAATGCCCCGAGCCTGATTGTGCTCGACAAGATGACCGGGCGGCTGGCAGCTCAAGAAGACGAGAAGATTAGTACTCGGATTTTCCATAGCACCTGGTCGTCGCCTGCTCTGGGCCAGGTAAATGGTCAAACACTGGTATTCTTCTGCGGCGGTGACGGCGTCTGCTACGCCTTCGATGCGTTACGGTCCGCTCCAGAGACGCCAGTCGTACAGAAATTAAAAAGTGCCTGGCGGTTCGATTGTGACCCCACGGCCCCGAAAGAAAACATACACCAATACATTGGAAATCGTCAGAAAAGTCCAAGTAATATTAAGAGTATGCCGGTGTTCCACAGGGACAAGGTGTACGTTACGCACGGAGGTGACATCTGGTGGGGCAAAGAACAGTCATGGCTCAAGTGCATCGATGCGACCGGGACCGGCGACGTTACAAACTCCCGTGAGATTTGGTCATACGAGCTCAACAGCCACTGCTGCACGACGCCGTCTGTCCACAACGGCCTGGTTTTTGTTGCCGATTGTGGAAAAACAATCCATTGTGTGGATGCCAAAACCGGAAAACCTTACTGGACCCATGATACCGGAGATGAAATCTGGGCTTCAACGCTTGTGGCCGATGGAAAAGTCTATCTCGGCACTCGGCGTGGGAATTTCTGGATCATGGCCGCCGACAAGAACAAGAAGATTATCAGCTCGATTAAATTAGACAGTCCCATACACGGCTCACCGGTCGCCGCTAACGGTGTGCTATACATTGCCACAATGAAGAAACTCTATGCGGTGAAAAAAAACGCAGAATAAACTGCTTGAAAGTCTTTTGCAAAATCGAGGTTAGGCATACTTTGAAAAGAAAAAATTATTCCCCACTTTCGTGAGGACAAGCTTTTAATTTTTTCTTTTCAAACAATAAATTATTGCCCAGCGAGCAGCTATTTGATTATTTAAGAAAACCAAAAACCTGATTTTTTTAAATAATATATGCCTAACCTCAATTTTTCAGAAGCCTTTAAACCGGTTAAATCTAAGGAGGCGATAATGAAACGCATCAATTCTTTTTTGTTCGCTCTCGTTGCTGGATTTGTCCTAACACTCTTTTGTAATACCTCAGCACCAGCCGCAAGCAGTATTGTAGAACAATGGACCCGTTTTGAGGACACGTTTCAAAGTTCAAAGGACTATAATAATCCGGTCCAGGACACTAAGGTAACAGTAGAATTTACCTCGCCAAGTGGAAACAAAAGAAAGTTCCTTGCCTTCTGGGACGGAAACCGTGTATGGCGTGTACGCTTTTCGCCGGATGAACCGGGTAACTGGACATATAAAACATTATGCTCGGACACAAATAATAAAGGACTTCACAATCAAACCGGCTCGTTTCAATGTGAAAAATACCGGGGTGTTCTTCCACTTTACCGATATGGAGAATTGCGTCTTTCTGACAATCGGCGATACTTCGAGCACGCTGATGGTACTCCTTTCTTCTGGCTGGCCGATACCGTCTGGTGCGGTCCAGCGCTTTCGGACCTGAATGATTGGAATATTTTCCTTAAAGACCGCCTGTGGAAAGAATTTACTGCGATCCAGTTTGTAATGACCCAATGGCGTATGACCAAAACAGACGCGGATGGAAATCCCACTTTTTTGGGTAAGGACAAAGTCGCCGTCAATCCTCCATATTTCCAGCGTTTGGACAAATACATCGACGCTATTAATGAGGCGGGGCTTGTTGCAGTACCGGTTTTGCTCTGGGCAATCCGGGGCGATGACAATCCTGGTTATTATTTGCCCGAAGACCAAAAAATTGTTTTGGCCGAATACATGATAGCCAGGTACGGCGCCCATCAGGTTATCTGGTTCCTTGGTGGTGACGGTAATTATAGCGGCGAAAATGCGGAAACCTGGAAGCGGATTGGCCGTGCGGTTTTTAACAAGGACCAGCATCGCCTGGCGACTATGCACGTGAGGGGAAAAAGCTGGGTAGGCAAGGAATTTCGCAATGAGCCGTGGTTTAGTTTCATCGGTTATCAGAGCGGACACGGTGACGACGAAAAAACCTTCCGCTGGCTCAACCAGGGACCGCCCGGCACGGAATGGAACAACAAACCCAACCTGCCCGTTATCAATATCGAACCCAACTACGAAGCGCACAATGGCTACACCTATCGAAAAGTCCACAACGACCATTCGGTGCGTCGCGCCGCTTATTGGAGTCTGCTGGTCTCTCCCACAGCAGGAGTAACCTACGGCGGTCAGGGAATATGGGGCTGGCATACCAAAGTGCAGGTCCCTGCGGCTCACGGCAGCACCGGTCTTGGCTCGCCCTGGTACATCGCAAAAGACCTCCCCGGCGCATTGAGTATGAAATACTTGCACCGGTTCTTCAAGTCGATCGAATGGTGGCGGCTGGTCCCCGCACCGGAAATTCTCACCGAACAACCGGGCAAAAAGGATGCCTCGAAATTCATCGCAGCAGCAAAATCAAAAGCAGGGGACTTGCTGGTAGTCTATCTTCCTGAAGGCGGCTCCGTCACTCTAAAAACCGATTCACTCAACAAAAACGCAACCGCTCGCTGGTATCATCCCCGCACCGGCGGCTGGCTCGATGCCGGCAAGGTCGAAAAATCCCCACAGACTTTCAAGACTGCCGACCGCAATGACTGGGTGTTGTTGATTGAAGCAAAGTAAGAGATGGACTTTATAAGGAAAGAACAATTATGAAAAACGATATTATTCACAAACCACGTGTTGCTTTGACCGGCAGCGAATTGTCACGGCAGGGCGAAGGTATGGGCCGGCGGGAATTTCTGAAAAAGGTCGGCTGCGCCGGTGCAGGGCTGGCCCTCGCTGCAATTCAGCATGAGGTATTCGCCCAATCCTTAGATCCGTTGCCGAAACGGGTCCTTGGACGAACGAAAGAGAAAGTCTCCATTCTCGGTCTCGGAACGGCCCCAGTTGGAGAAGGTCCCGTTGATGTCCAGGAGGGTATTAAAATCTTTGGTGAAGCCATCGACCGCGGCGTTACCTATATCGATACCGCGAGAATATACGGCAACGCCGAGGAGATACTCGGTCACCTGATACCGAAGCGGCGCGACAAGCTGTTTGTCGTCACAAAGGTATCGACCGACAATGCAGCCAGAGCAGAACGTTCCCTGAGTGAATCACTGCGTCGGCTAAAAACCGACCACCTCGACCTCGTGCATATCCACAGCATCGGCAGCAAAAAACTTGACCGCGTCCTGGCTCTGGATGGCGCCCTCAATTACCTGCTGAAGCAAAAGGAAGCCGGCAAGATACGTTTCATTGGAATATCAGGGCATAACAGGCCGCCCAATTTCGTCCGTATGCTCCAGACGGACCAGATTGATGTGATTATGTGCGTGATGAATTACGCGGACAGGAACATCTATGATTTCGAAAGTAAGGTTTTGCCCGAAGCAAGAAAACGCAACGTCGGCTGCGTGGCGATGAAGGTCTATGCCGGCATCAAGGGCGGCTTCCCCAATCACAGGAGCGGCCACATCGGCTGTGTCACCGAGCCGGCCTATCTGCCACAGGCTCTGGCTTACGCACTCGACCTCAAAGGCGTCAGTGTGGCTGTGGTTGGCCCCTATACGGTCGAGCAGGCCATACAGAACGTGGAGCTCGCCCGGAAATACAAGCCGCTCTCAGATAAGCAACGCGCCTCGTTGTTAGAATATGGCAGAAAGCTGGCGCCGAGCCTGGGGCCGCGGTATGGGCCGGTAACATAAAGCTTACTCACAATTCCCTCGGGGCACGCTCGAATATGAAGAATCGAAACAAACAAAAAAGACAACAGTTAACAAAAAAGAAAATTTTACTTTGGACAATCGTTACAATATTGGTGATGTCTGTACCGGTTTCGGCCACCGATGCTACTCTGCGAAGTAGCACGCTACGCAGCACGAGCTGGCCTCAATGGCGCGGTCCGTTTTTTAATGGCTCCACTGACGAAAAAAACCTCCCCCGTTCCTGGAGTCAAACCGAAGGCATCGCCTGGGTCAGCCCGCTTCCCGGTCCCAGCGGCGCCACTCCCATTATCTTCAACGGCCGCGTGTTTGTTAGTTCCATGGTTAAAAGAGGACCCGATTTTGTCGCACTGTGCTTCGACGCTCAGGACGGAAGAAAGTTGTGGGAAGAACATATCGGTTCGGATTCTCGCAGATTCCCCCGCAACAATATGGCCTCACCTTCGCCTGTTACCGATGGCAAATACGTATTTTTCCTGTACGGCAGCGGCGACCTCCTCGGCTTTGACTATGAAGGGAACAAGCTTTGGTCGCGGAACATTGAAACCGAATACGGTAATCTGGCCCTAAAGTTCGGATATAGTTCCAGCCCGCTGCTTTACCGAAACAAACTCTTCATCCTCGCAGTTCGCCGCAACAAACCTTATCGCCGACCAGAGGCTGATGCACCTCTCGATTCATATTTGATGGCGCTTGACCCACCAACCGGTAAAACTATCTGGAAACAGCAGCGCCCAACCAACGCATTCGACGAGGCTATGGAAACCTACAGCACATCGGTTCCTTTTGTTCGTAATGGACGCGCTGAAATCCTCAATACAGGTGCTGACTTTATCACCGCACATGATCCGGATACCGGAAAAGAATTATGGCGTTTTGAATACCACACATCCAAAGTCAGAGATTCGCGTATCATTCCTTCTCTTGTAACCGGCGAGGGCCTGATTTTCGGAACCCGGCACAAACACGGCGGTGTCTTTGCTCTTCAACCCCCCAATCCAAATAATCCATCTCAGGGCCGTATCGTTTGGGAATTTGACGGTCCCTCACCTGATGCCGGCACTCCTCTTTATTATCAGAAACGTCTGTATGTATTGAACGGCATCAAGTACGGAAAAGTAGTAACCTGCCTTGAGCCGAAAACCGGCCGTAAAATTTGGCAGGGCAAAATCGGCGGGCGCGGTCCCTGGCGCGCCTCACTGACCGGCGCAGATGGCAAACTCTACTGTATCAACGAAACCGGCGAAATCGTGGTGCTCGCCGCCGGCGACAATGAGTTTAAAATTATCTTCCAGACAAAAATAGAGGAAGGTCCAATTCAGTCTTCCATAGCCATCGCTGATGGCCACTTGTTCATCCGGACCGCCAAAAATCTCTACTGCATTGGCAAATAACAACTGTTCTTGTTATTAGTGCAGCCCAGATAGAAACATCGGCAGATAAAACGAAAAATCCCTTCCTAAAAAGTTGTATAATCAATATAAATCAAGTAAAATTCAGGTTCTTACCATTTTCTATACAATTGAAGGTCAATATGGGAAATACCCGTTCAAGATACGGTGGGGCTGAAGAGATAAAGACAACGTTATGAAATATACTACGGTGTTGCTTACAGCCCTGCCGGCACTGATACTGCTAACAAACACGGGCACAGCACAGATAAGAGGACCGGCTCGTTCTATGGAAGCGGTACGCACAGACACTCCTCCGGTAATTGATGGAAAACTCGATGATGTCTGCTGGTCGCAGGCTAATGTGGTTACAGATTTCACCGACTATAGAATCGAACAACCGGCCAAAGAACAGACATTAGTACGAGTACTCTACGACGATGAGAATATATACATCGCCTTTGAGTGTGTGGAACCGGACCCCAATAGCATCGTGGGCGTCGAACGGAGATATGACCAATCACTCCATGAGGAAGACTCTGTAACTGCTCGGTTTGACACCTTTCACGACCATCGCTGCGCATACACCTTTGGCGTGAATACGTTAGGGACCCGCTATGATGCGCGAGTGGGGCTTTTCGATTATCGTGAGGATTCTACCTGGGGCTGTGACTGGTCGGCTGCCTGTACAGTCGAGAAAGACCGCTGGTTTGCAGAAATGGCTATCCCTATTGGCAATATGCTCTTCGACCGAAAAGACGCAGTTACCTGGGGCCTTAATTTCTACCGGCGAGAAAAAGCCAGGCAGGAAAGCAGTTATTGGTGCTATCGAAACAGCCGGGCCCGCTATCCGAATGAATTCGGCCATTTGACAAATCTGGACCTTGCGAAAGTTAAAATCAATCGTAAACCTGCTTACGAAACCTATTTAAGCGCCACCTCAGATTTAGAAAATAACAGTAACAAACTATCCACAGGCCTGGATATGTCAATGAGGTTAAATTCAGAGTTAACCAGCGCATTTACCATCTTCCCCGACTTCGGCCAGGTCGATGCCGACCCCGACACTATTGAGCTCAGAGACACCGAGCGATTTCTCAGGGAGCGACGTCCTTTTTTCCGTGAGGGCAACGAGCTATTCGACTCGCCGCTGAATATCTATTACAGCCGACGTTTCATGGATATTGACGCTGGGGCAAAAATTACGGGGCAGGGGGAAAATTGGGCACTGGGGCTGTTAGATGTTCAGGGCGAAATTGAGCGGGAGGACAAACAGCTCACCGGAAATTACCATGTTGGCAGATACATTTATAACATTGGAGAAAGCTCCCACATCGGGGGCATCTGGGCCAACTCCGACCGCTCGGATGGCACGAATATAACAGGCGGAGTTGATGCGCGTCTGTTTTT
>JBDRTM010000627.1:0-2451 GCA_043824065.1 Planctomycetota bacterium
CTTCCCTGGCTGATTCTGACCGACCGACAACATATTGTCCGGGCAGAAGGTTTTGCTCTGACTGAAATCGATGAGAAAATAAGTGCAATCGCTCAAAAACAGAACTGAGTGAGTAACAAGCGAAGATTTCTAATGGGGTTGGGGTTCAGGGTTTTCAAAGGCACTTTTCTGTGTTTGAGATTTCTCAAATATGCTGCCGAGAGTCAGAGCGCCGGGGTCACACCGGATGCATTCGAGGCAGCGATTACACCGCAAGCTATTAGGGCTTTTTTCCGGCTCTATGCCGTATTCGCACAATTGATGGCACCGCTCGCAGTCGGTACATTTGTCGGCGTTGAACCGCAGAAAAAAGGCTGAGACGCGATTGAAAAGCGAGAATATCGCACCGAGCGGACACAGTATCCTGCACCACGGTCTTTTCATAAAGAAAATAGCTATAAGAAACAGGCCGAGTATCGTCAGCTTCACTGCGTTCGGCCAGGCAATCTGTTGGCCTGCCATCGCCTGGCTAATCATATTGGGCACCGCCACTTCGAGTGCCCCTGCCGGACAAACCCGGCAGATAAAAAGCGGATGCTCTTCTCCGAAGAAGTAGGGAATAGCCAGCACGGTACCAATCAGCACTACGTAACGAAAATATCCAGTGAATTTGGGCAGGTCAAACTTTGGCGTTGGAAATTTAGCGAGCAGGTCCTGCAGAAAACCGAAGGGACATACCCACCCGCATATAAGCGAACCGAACAAAACGCCGACCGCGATTAACAGGCCGACTGCCATAAATGGAAAAATATGCAGTGCGCTGAATTGGGCAAGGATGCCGATAGGACAGGCGAATGTTGATAACGGGCAGGCGTAACAGTGAAAAACAGGTGAGCACACAGTATGCAAACGCAGACCTAAGGGGTCCAGCCAAACCAGCAGGAATGCTGATTGTACCCACATTCGCCAGCCAAGCAGTTTTGAAGCGAGATTGCTTAATTTGGTTTTTGTGACCATGGCCGCCATGGTCTCCTTCTTAACCCGGTCACGTAGGACAGGCTTCGGGTGCCTCCCCGGTGTATGTTTGCTTAATCTTCCCTGATTTATCTCGCGCTACGCCGCCCACGGAAGCTTCTTTGACAAGAGCGGGTTCCGACTTGGTAATCGACACAGAACCACCTTCCACCTTGGTTGTAACTTTTATAGAATGAAAGAACGCGCCGTAGGTGAGTAAAGCCACCCCAAGCAGAATCAGCAGGCTAAAAATGATGATTTTTGTTTTTTTTGTCAGCATGAAAACCTCATCCATTGATACACAGTTTTTGTATTTTTCTACTTTACTTCTTACATCGGTTAGACACAAGCAAATAGTTTTGCTTTAATTCGCCGTTGTAATAAATGGCGGAGGCGAATGGGAATCGAACCCACCCGGGACCTTATCAGCCCCACACTGGTTTTGAAGACCAGGGGCACCACCAGGCACCAGTCACCTCCGCAAAGGCTTTATCTATTATTTTACCAGATACCATAGTAATAAATCCGCTTAATCCTGTCAATGAGTAAGTGCCCCGTTTGAAATTGGCTTTGATTGGGTTTGTTTTTTTGGGGCCTGAAGGCGGTTTCATTTTCATAATCCTTTTGTGAAAAAGCGTTTGCGGTCATTTTAGCCTTTGAAGAAATTGGCTTTGAATTGGGTTTGTTTTTTTGGACTGCGAAAGCGTCGTTTTTCCTGTAATCCTTTGTTATAAGTGAGTTTACATTCATTTGGGCTTTTCGGAAATTAGGTTTGAATTGGGTTTGTTTTGACCAAGTGTCCAATCGCTTATATTTTCATAATCCATTTGTATAAATATACTTACCTTCATTTGGGTGTCTTGAAAATTGGGTTTGTTTTGCATAAAAAGTAGCTGATTTGTAGAGGGTTCTCGACAGATGTAGAGGGGCGAGGGAGTGAAAAGTGAGCTAAAGTGCCTAAAGTGAGCTAAAGTTGGATACTCGTTGCTCATGATTGGGAAATCCTTCTGATTTACTATTTACTATTGACTATTTACTATTGACGAATCACGAATCTGGGCCTGCTGGCTCTAAGTCCTTGCCACTCAGTGGCTTACGACATGCAAGCCGAAATGTCATCTTCGCCTACTGGCGGTTTATGTTTGCCTTTTGGCTAACATGCGGGTATTATAACATATTATCAAACAATAAACAATGAAAAAATGGTTTTATTAGGGACAATCACCGTTTTTGTGCATTGTCCCCAGTCATTTATGGGTGACTTACCCTAGTTTTCTATGTTTACGGCCATCAGGTATCATCATATAATTCTAATGGAACGAGATGCTGTATAAATCACAGAATAATTGATTATGGGAAGCCAAAGCGAAAGAGAGGATGAGAAATGGATACTACGACTATATGGGTAGTTATAATCGGGATTATTATATATGTATTTGTGAAGAACTTCTATATCGG
>JBDRTM010000628.1:0-4638 GCA_043824065.1 Planctomycetota bacterium
TCTTCGGAAAGAATCACATGCTAATCAATCCCAAACTCGGCCCGCAAATATTCTTAGGTGAAATCATAACGACGTTAAAACTTTCAATTGACGAACCTATTTCTTGTCGTTCCGAGTCGGCCCTGGCGAACGAACAATCTATTGCCAAATGTTCAAGCTGCGATAAGTGCATCAACGCCTGCCCGACAGGCGCCTTGATGCCCGACGGCCAATTCGACGCCAATAAGTGTATAAACTATCTGACAATAGAATACAAAGGCCGGATACCTCCCGACTTAGCTGAAAAAATAGCCGACCGACTCTTCGGCTGCGATGATTGTGTCCTCGCCTGTCCCTATCAAAAAGATGCGCCCGCATTTAAAAATAAACAGTTCAAATTCTATAATGACAGGGCTGGACTTGACCTGGGCTGGATTTTGAATTTAACACAGCAGGACTTCGACGCCGAGTTCGCCGATTCCACGATTAGACGTTCAGGCCTTGACCAACTGAAAAGAAACGCCCGAATCTGCCTAACAAATATAAACAGCTCTGCCCTCCCTGCCAAAAAAGGCTGAAATTAGTTGACAATTCGCGATGGATTTTCTAATCTAATGAAGGTAGAAGTTTTGGCAGGCTATTGAATCGCATATACGGTAATTATAAGCTACGGGAGGATATGGTTCTGTGGATCTATACGACAGAAAGTTATTGGCAGCTTTATTATTGGCCTCTTTAATTGTCATCATCTGGCCGGAATCGGCAATATCTACTGGGTCCAAACCGCTCATAACACGCGAGCAGGTTGAAGCCGATTGGCTGCGCCAGGAGGAGCTTCATAACGCCGGCAAAATCTCCAGGGATGGAAAGGTAAAACCCGAACAGGACGCAATTGGCGCCTGTGACGGAATCAAGGATGGCAAATGGGGATTCCACACAGAAAACGAAAACAAACCCTGGTGGCAGCACGATGGCACAACGTTCTTTGGTTACACTGATGACAAGCCGCTTCTGATAAAGCTTCATGGTGCCCAGGCCCGCTATGTTCGGCTTCAACTGCCGGGAAAAAACTACTTTCATCTGGACGATGAAGTTGTGCAACGAGGTTTTAAGCTTGCCGAGAGCTTAAGGCAGCTCGGTGCTGATATTGGAACCCAGGTAAGAACATTAGAGTCTATTGCTCTCAAGGCCAGAGAGCTTCCATGGGACGCACCGGAAAATATTCGACGCGCTCTCTATTTACAAGCCCGCCGAGTGGTGCGCGAAATGGTGTTTGCCAATCCTTTGCTGGATTTTGACACGATTTTGTTCGTCAAGCGTGCCCCCGGCACTCTACCGCATATGTCAGACCAGTACTACGGCTGGTGGTCACGCCCCGGCGGTGGTATTTATCTGCTTGAGGATTACAAGAGCGACAGGCCGCGACTGCGCTGCCTGACGAAAAACTGGCCCGAAGGAAGCTTTCTGCGGCCGGAGCTTTCCTATGATGGCAGGAAGGTCCTGTTTGCCTATTGCCGGTACTATCCGCATGTGGCCGGGATGGAGAAGGTGGACAAGGATAAGCTTCCCGAGGATGCCTTTTATCATATTTTTGAGATGGGTATCGATGGGACAGACCTCAGGCAGCTAACGCATGGCCGATATGACGATTTCGATGCGAGATACCTGCCGAGTGAACCTCGGCGTGCCGCTCATTCAAATTGCGGCATTGTTTTTCTTTCTACTCGAAAAGGGCAGTTTGTTCAGATATGCAAAGCCGCCACTGCTTCAACCAACCAGGCTACACTACCCGACAGCTATGTACGTTGTGGTGGTGACAATAAGCGTCCGTGTGCCGTTTTTACTTTGCATGCGATGGATTCGAACGGCAAAAACCTGCGGCCTATCTCGGCGTTTGAAAACTTTGAGTGGACACCATCAGTAGCCCACGATGGGAGAATTATTTATGCCAGGTGGGATTATATCGACCGTTTCAATGGCCACTTTATGAGTTTGTGGTCAACTAACCAGGATGGCTCAAATCCCCAGCTTGTCTATGGCAACTTCACTGAGAAACCTCAGTGCATCTTCGAGGCACGGTCAATCCCAAATTCGCATAAACTGGTCTTCACAGCCTCCTCTCATCACTCGATTACCGGCGGGTCACTTGCATTATTGGATCGCTCCCTTGGGACAGAAGGGACCAAACCTATAACGCGTCTTACCCCCGAGGTGTGTTTTCCCGAAGCTGAGGGCTGGTCTGAAATGTATTATGCTAATCCGTATCCACTTTCGGAGCAATACTATCTCGTGGCCTGGAGTGATCGGCGACTGCCGCCACATCATGGCAGCAGTCAGGTTACCGACACCCGCAATCCGGCCAACGCCCTGGGTTTGTATCTTTATGATTCATTTGGCAACCTGGAGCTGATTTATAGAGACCCGGAAATATCGAGTATGTACCCTATTCCTGTACGTAGGCGAGAAAAGCCGTCAATTCACCCTGATACCGTTGATTGGGACGGCTTGCAGGAAGGACGTTTTATAGTACTGGACGTTTATCGGGGGCTTCGGCAACAAGCTACGTCAAACCACTCAATCGAGCTGGGTTCGGTGAAACAGTTGCGTATAGTTGGCGTGCCGCCCAAAACTCAGCCCCACATGAATTCACCAAGCTTAGGCGTTTCGCGGGAAGACCCGGGCAAATTTGTGCTTGGAACGGTTCCTGTCGAGCGGGATGGTTCGGCCTATTTCCGAGTGCCTTCCGGGATACCTGTTTTTTTCCAGGCACTCGATGAAAATGGTCTGGCCGTACAGACCATGCGGAGTCTAACTTATGTCCAGCCGGGACAGACGCTTTCCTGCATCGGATGCCACGAATCTCGGGACATAGTCCCGGCAGTAGCAGCCACGCCACTGGCTGTGCAGCGCGAACCGTCGAAAATCACTCCTGGCCCTACCGGTTCCTGGCCGTTACGCTTTGATAACCTCGTACAGCCTGTACTTGACAAATCCTGCGTCTCCTGCCATAGCCCCGGCAGCGTCAATGAGAAAGCCGCCCGTCTTGACCTTAGACCGGCTAAATCCTACGAAAATCTCTTATCGTTTGCTGACAAAGACTTGGAGAAGCTTGCATTTGAAAAAGACAGGTCTATAGTTGGACAGTGCACAGCAAGCCGGAGTAGGTTGCTTGCAGTACTTGCCAATGGGAAAGGCCATGAGAATTTGCAGTTGAGCGAGGATGACTTTAATCGCCTGGTTACCTGGATGGATGTTTATGCCCAAAGGCTTGGGTCTTTCAGTGAACACCAGGAAGAACAATTGCGCCGGTTACGTCAGAGAATGACACCTTTATTAGCTGAGTAAATGGACAAAGAATACATCAAAAAACTTGCTGAAAACCCAAACCTCATCCCGGGCATTTATAACTATTGTGACCGGTTACGCAGGAAAACTGAAACACTATTTCCCGACGCAAGAGCTTTCGTCCGACCCGGATTCGATTCTCCAGAAAAGCACCGCCAACCGCACCTTCAAAATTGAGCTTCACAGTCTGGCAGGTTAAGGTCTTACCACAAGCGGATTTTAACCACCCAAACAACACGAGAGACGATATGTGAAATGCGAAATAAATTACGGGGCAAGGAAAAAGTCAGTCTCACAGGAGGGAACTTCACAGCCTTGATATACGTCAGTGTCTTGCAGTGTGAATATATCGTCCTTTGCGATGCCGATAAAACGGGTTTTTAGAAACTCGACACGGCCATCACCAAACAATACATTTTGACCGCGGCGATTGTGATTGATGCTGTTAAGAGTCAATAGCTTTCTGTTCAATTGCAGCTGAAGCTGTCTGGAAAAATCCACCGGCAGTTTCGGTAGTTTTTCAAAGAGTGGATTCCAGTCAGCCATTAAGACCTTTCGGCACCGCAGCCTGCCGCTTCTGGTTATATGGCATCTTATCTGGAAGCTGTAGGTTACATATCTTCTGCTGCGGAAATCTTTATTGGCTTTGATTTGTGAGTCGTTAAGTTTCACGGGTTTTTCGCCCTTACAGTCTGGACACACAAAGTTACTTAGCTCAACGTAACCGCCTTTCGGCAAAAGGTATATATGACGGGTATTAGAGTGGTTCTCTTTGCCCTGGTCACCCACCCACCACCACGGTGCTCCTGCCATAGTTGCAACAGCAGGTGATTGATCATCATGGTCGGAAATGTAATTGCTTAAACCCTGAAAGATACCGCCCATTTGCATTTGGCACCGCTGCCGACGGTATCTTTGACGGGCCACGCCCAGCGTAGGAACCAGAACTCCGATGATAAGCATAAACACCGCAGCAGCCGCTGCTATTTTGCCCAAGTTCCACCATAACTGACTCTTAGCGACAACATTTCGCGTTTGTTCGCTGGCAAGCAATTGCTGGAGCTGACGCTGGCTTGAACCAGCAAGATTTTGAACCCGCCAAATAGTATGCTCGACGAGTTCATCTGGACAGGCTTCCGGCTCTACGCTATCGAGTGGTGCAATTGCAGCTTTGAGCTTAGAGTGAATTTCGGCAGCTTCTTTGTAGGTTGAGATTAACGCCTCTGCCTCGGCAGTTTCTTTCTGCGATGTCAAGCCTATACAATAATCAAATAATAACTGTTTCTGCTCGTTGTTCAGCGGACTCATTTAGTT
>JBDRTM010000629.1:0-5227 GCA_043824065.1 Planctomycetota bacterium
TGTTCAAATCCTTTCTTAATATCACCAACAATTTTCTGGGAGGCCAACATTTGGTTATATTCTCTCATCTTAGAATTGCATACTGACCAATCGAAAGAATTATACAAATCGTCAAAAAGGGCCTCTGCCCATTTTTTATATAGAATTATTGTGGGATCTCCCACTCTGAATTTATTAAAACTTGCTTCGCATGACATGTTTAGCATTACTGTTCCATAGTTATCTCTTACTTCCCAATTTACATTCCATTGATTTTTTATAGGGGAAAGCCCTATGTAAGGCGAAACTTCACCAAGCCCAGCAGAATAAGATCGGAAATAAATTTTTATTTTGATATCAAAAGCAAATCGTTTGTAAAATTCGATCAGGCAAAAGTTGCTTTTGTCATTAGCCTCTTGATACTTTATTTTTGTTCCCTTAGGTAAAGAAAAACGAAAGTTTTCTCCCAAGCCATCGTAAAAGACATTTTCCTTGATTTCATCAGGAAGGTCTTTTTTTGTAAAGATTGTTTTGTTTTTTCCTACTGGTCCTAACGAGCGTGCCACTCCACCTACTGAAGGAAAACCTGGCATGGATATGACGTATTTCGTTGCTCTCTGAACATTCCAATTATTTCTATAAGCAATCGAAAGATAATGTAACAAGGAAACAGCCTGTAAATCTATTAAGAGGGTAAAATCATCAGGAATTTGCAATAATGTTTGTTTGGTCTTATTTGGGTCTGCTGATTTGCAATCCGACCATGTAATATCTTGAGGGAAAAAATATTGTATTAAAATAGGAGCAGCTGGGAAGATCGGTTTCTTTTCTTTTAGTGATACAAACAATATCTGAGATATATTTTTGTCTAACGTGTTTTCAGGGTAAAACACAATACCTAAAATTATTACCAACATGCCGGAGACAGCAACAAAAATGAATTCCTGGATTTTCGGAAGGCTTCTGTTTAGGAAAACAAGTCCGGCACAAAATAAAGACAGTAACAAAATGATCGACCATGCAATAAGTTTAAACATAAGAACCTACCAAGTTCAAATTTAGCTTTAAGCCTGCAAAATTTATTGACATTTTTACGCTAAAGCTCATTCTTTAGTTTCTCTGCGTTTTGGATTAGCTCTTCTCGGCTTATTTGTTTTTTGGGTTCGAGGTCAAACGTCCATTCGTACGAATCGACGATTCTGTCCGGGCTGATTATTTGCGCGAAGAAATCGAACGGAAACTTATCATACCAAGGCCCTTTTAGAGGGCGGTGGGTGTTGAGGGTTTCGTAGCCATCCTTGCTTATTCTAACCCAATAATCACCGTACCATTCAAACGAGACCGTAACAGGTGAGGTGCCTATTTCCTCATCGTTTAACATAACCAACGCCCCCTGCGGCTCGGTGTTGATTGTCAGCTTACGTTCCACACAGCCGGCAAGTAACAGGCTGATACTTAAGCTAAAGGCTAACAAGGCGAACAGACTGCATTTTCCCATAACAGGTATCCTTAAATTATTTAAGCTCCATTAAAAGGCCAATTATAAAAGGAAAAACAAAAAGATAAAAGCCTAAAGCTTCCTGGTCTGTTTTTCAATCAGCGGGGACGCATCTGCCCTCGGCCCAGGCCCGCAGGCATTGGACCCTTTCGGCTAATGTTACCGAAAGCGGCGGTGAATTTCTCAAGGCGGAGAGAATATGCTCTGTATCCAGGCGGGTTTTGTCCGCATACACCTCGTGCAGGGTGGATACGACGGCCTGCTCTATTTCAGAGCCGCTATAACCTTCAGATGCTTCGGCCAATGCCCCCAGCTCGAACGTCTTAGGGTCTCGCTTACGTTTCTTTAGATGAATGGCAAATATTTCTCTTCGCACATCCTGGTTGGGCAGGTCAACAAAGAATATCTCGTCGAATCGGCCTTTGCGCAGAAGTTCGGGGGGCAGGGCCTCGATGTCATTGGCGGTAGCGACGACGAATACTGGTGCTTCGTGCTCCTGCAGCCAGGTCAGAAGGGTCCCAAACATCCTTTTAGACAAACCCCCATCGGTACTTTGGCTGGCGGCTGAGGCAAAGCCCTTTTCGATCTCATCAATCCACAGAACTACGGGTGACATCATTTCGCTTTGGCGCAGTGCCTCGCGGAGGTTTCGCTCGGATTCGCCAATGTAGCTGTTGAATAGAGCACCGGGGTCCAATCTCAAGAGCGGCTGGTGCCAGGCGGTTGCAATGGCCTTGGCACAGAGACTTTTTCCGGCACCCTGCACGCCGAGCATAAGCACGCCTTTGGGTGCTTCAAGACCGAACTTCGTGGCTTTAGAGCTAAATGCGTCTTTACGCTGGTTCAGCCATTTTTTCAGTCGCCTCATACCGCCGATTTCGCTAAGGTCCAGGGGTATTTGGATATACTCCAGCAAGCCTCCACGTTGAATCATCCGCCGTTTGCTCGCAATTACGACGTTTATATCATTGTCGTCGAAGCGTCTGTCGTCGGCGACGGTATCGATAATAATGCGTTCAGCCTGACGGCGGGTCAGGCCGCGAAGGTTACGGACGATGGTATCCAGGCCCTTTTTTGTGATACCGATCTCGATGGGCTTCTCGCGGTGGAAGTGCTGCAGCGTTTTACGGACAATTTCTTTTAGCTCCTGTTGGTCGGGAAAAGAAATTTCAAAGGGCTTGGCATAAGATTTAACGACTTCGGGCAGTTTGTCTTCGCTGTCAATCATCACGAGCGTGCTGCCATTCTTCTCCAAACAGTCGATAAGGTCACGCAGGGCCCGCAAGGTCAGGCCTCCCTTGAGATGTTCAGCAAGGTCGAGGGTTACACAAATAGAACCTTCCTTTACATCGGTAAGGTGATGTAGCCCGGTGGCAGGTGTTTCAGTATCTGCTATGAAAGGGCTGTCAGCCAGAAAGCCCTCTCGGACGCCACCGGCGACAGACCATATCCACATAACGCGCTTTTGACCAAGTGCTGCCTGGTGTACGATTTCCAGTGCGTATCGTTCTTCATGGGTAACGATGGATATGCAGCAATAGCCGCTATTGATAAGTTGTCCAAATCGCTCGATATCGTCCATTGTACGCTGCTGACCGGCCCTATGTATTTATTTTATGCAGCCAAGACTGTGTTCCCGTCTTGCTGAGATTGAGATTGCCGCGCTCGGCTGCGCCTCGCTCGCAATGACGAAAGGTACGCTGCCACGTCATTGCGAGGAGTCCGGTATCAAACTTTGATACTGGACGACGAAGCAATCTCCCTCCTATTATAATGAAAAATTGAGATCACAAAAGTCCAAATTTGCCCATTACAAATCTTTTGTGCCGGTCGGCTGTGATATTGGCCGGTTAAATATTTCCTGTAGCAGAAACAGTATTTGTCATTCCCGCGCAAGCGGGAATCCAGCTTTTTCGCTCTATACCCCTGCTCCCCGCTTTCGCGGGGACAAGTTTACCCCTGCGGAAGCAGGGGCAGGGGTGACATCACTGGTTTTTGTTTTCCACAACAGATACTAAATAGCTTGCAATAGTCCCCACCGTCATTATAATTCAGAAATCAGGCCAACAGCGGTGTTGATGAACTATGGAGCTGTGAATGAGAAACGGATTTCGACGAATCAGTTGCATATTCCATTATATTGGAAATCTGCTGGAGATATTAGGCCTGATTCTTTTGTTCCCGTTGATAGTCGTTCTGGTTTACTGGGGACGATTGGGTGACGGCTTGTTTACCGCAACCGCTTTTGTCATTCCGGCTCTCATCTCATTTTCGCTCGGAATGATTTTGCGCCACGTGTTTAAACCGTCAGCCCTTGATACCACAGGTTCTATGCTTATATGCGCTCTCAGCTGGCTTGTTGTCTCTGCGGTGGGAGCGTTGCCCTTCGTAATTGCAGCTCGTTCCAACTACCTCGATGCTTATTTTGAAGCTATGAGTGGTTTTACTACCACCGGTATCACAATTTATTCCGGGCTGGACGATATGCCGAGGAGCATACTTTTCTGGCGGGCGCTTACTCAGTGGCTGGGCGGCATAGGCATACTTTCCTTTTTCTTAGTGCTGACCTTTCAGGCTGGCGGAGCTCATCATATCTTCAGGGCCGAGAGCCACAAGATTTCTTCACGCAGGCCTGCGCCCGGATTGTTCCATACACTCAGGATAATCTGGGCGATATATGCAATATTTACAATATTAGCTGCGGCCGTTCTTGCTATCGAAAGGATGCCGGTTTTCGATGCTGTCTGTCACGCCCTGACTGCTGTGTCCACCGGCGGCTTTTCACCGCACGACAGCAGCATCGAATTCTACAGCTTAGAAGGCTATCCTAATTACAGGCTGATAGAATATACCCTGGCGTTCATAATGATGTTGGGCGGAATCAACTTTCTGGTCCATTACCGTTTCTTGACGAGAGACTTTAAGGCACTCTGGGACAACATCGAGATTCGGTACTGGTGGCGACTCATAGCCGTCTTTACGACCGTTATCCTAATCGAGCGTCTTTACAAGACGGGCGCTTTTGGCGCCCTCTTCACACACGGTACCGCTATCGACCTCGGTGAATTTGAGCGAACATTCCGGCACAGCATATTCCAGGTGATTTCTATTCTCACAACGAGCGGTTTTGCGACAAAGAATATTGGTTCTGATTTCTTCGGTGTCGCGGCTAAGCAATTGTTCCTGGTTATGATGGTTGTCGGTGGTTGTGCTGGGTCAACAGCAGGCGGCTTTAAGGTTTTGCGCATTGCCATACTTAAGCGTCTGATGTTCAGGGAGCTTTTCAAGTTGAGAACCTCCAGCAAGGCATCTACTGGACTGATTATTGACAGGAAAATAATACCCGAAGACGAAGTGCATCGGATAGCTGCTTTATTTTTCACCTGGATGGCATTATTACTGGCTGGCGGAGTGGTTACAGCTCTTTTTTCAAATCAAAGCCCTTGGCAGTCGTTTTCGGGGATGTTTTCCGCGATGGGCAATATCGGCCCTTGTTATATCTCGCGCGGGGATATGATGGTTATTCACCCTGTAGTGAAACTGACGTATATTTTTGGGATGCTGGCAGGAAGACTGGAAATATTGCCGGTATTGCTTTTGTTTTCCAGAAAGGCCTGGAAATAAAGTGCCTAAAGTGAACTAAAGTGCCTAAAGTTAAAAGTGCCTAAAGTGCAGTTTTCGTTTAAGGTTGTCGATGCTTGTATCGATGCTTGTCATAGAAGCTTGAAACTCGCTTCTACTCAAGCATCC
>JBDRTM010000630.1:0-4028 GCA_043824065.1 Planctomycetota bacterium
TAGCACGCTCTGGAGGCAAGTGTGAATGTACCCGAACATCTTGTGGGCATATAGGGCGATGTTCGAGTCCGCTAAAGGGAAGTGATTGGCACGCTCATCACAAACTTGCCGTTGTTTCAGGTGGACAAGATGCTTTAAGTAATTGCGAAGCCCTCTGCATACCTTGTCATCAAAACACTGGGTCATATGGTAGTTAATTCTCATTAAGAAGTTTAACCTCCATGAACCGATCAAGTCCTGAGCTTGGCCAAAATAAATGTAATTCAAAATTGTTGTAGCCATTTTCACACAACAAGTTATAAAGTTTGCGCGCTTCTTCTTCAAATCCATACCATTCCATCTGCACATATGACAGAGGATTCTTGTGTCCACAGGAACAAATAGTATTAAATCCATTATTTCTGAGTAATTTAACTAATTCCCTCACGGGTTTTTCTATCTGGTCATACCAACTCATTTTTCACTACCACTAATTAGGACATTCCGTTATAATTTTATGGCTCTCATCCAATAAAGTTGGTTGATATTGCTGTGTTTAAACTCTAAGTATTTTGGATTTAACGCTTTATGCCAACGGCATATATTTTGTATAATGTCACTGTCGCCAAGGAGGATTAGGGCTCCGCTGGGAAGTCCGCCACGGCGGAAGCGTCTTGGCGACGCCAAACGGCATAACGCAAGGTCTTTGCTGCTTCGTCCTTTATAATATGCCGGAGGCCATAATGCGATAAATCCCAGCCCTCAGGGCAGTTTCAACCAGCTTTTTAAAGGAGAACCAATATTATTTTATGTCACTGGCCGTATTTATAACTCTGGTGCTGAAATCTAAATCAAATCAGGAGGTCAATATGAACCATCGCCATTTATCCGAAATAACACGGAGGGATTTTCTTAAGAGTACGGCTTTGGTCTCAGCAGGGATGGATTTTATTATCGATACGAGCTTTGCCGCCCCGAAAACAAATCAAAAGCCGAATATCCTGTATCTGATGACCGACCAGCATCGGGGTGATTGCTTAGGATGCGCCGGTAATAAAGTTATCAAAACGCCTCACTTAGATTCCATCGCAAGGGACGGCGTTGTTTTCTCGAACGCCTATAGTTCGACTCCGAGCTGTACGCCGGCCCGCAGTGCGCTGCTGACAGGATTGTCCCCCTGGCATCATGGAATGATCGGCTATGGACGGGTGGCGGACAAGTATCCGTTTGAATTGCCCCAAGCCCTTGGCAATGCGGGATACTATCTGTTCGGCATCGGCAAGATGCACTGGTATCCGCAAAAGAAACTTCGCGGCTACCACGGCATACTGCTCGATGAGTCCGGCCGGGCGGAAACACCGGGTTTTGTCAGTGATTACCGCCTTTGGTTCAAAAAGCAGGCGCCTGAGCTGAACCCTGATGCAACCGGCATCGGCTGGAACGACTATAGAGCCAAAACGTATGTCCTGCCCGAACGGCTGCATCCGACGAGGTGGACAGCCGACAGAGCAGTTGATTTCATTGAAAAATACAATCGTTCAAAACCGTTTCTGCTGAAGGTTTCTTTTGCCCGGCCTCACAGCCCTTACGACCCGCCGAAACGATTTATGGATATGTATAATGAAGATGAAATGCCCAATCCTTATGTTGGCAAATGGGCAGCTCGATATGCCGAACACAAGGACCCGCCAAATCCAAGTCTCTGGCACGGCGACTTAGGTGTCCGGCAGGCTAAAAAGTCCCGCCAAGGTTACTACGGTTCGATTACTTTCATTGACGAGCAAATCGGTCGAATTCTTACGGTCCTGAAAAAACGTGGTATGTATGACAACACTCTTATCATCCTTTTCTCCGACCATGGTGATATGCTCGGTGACCATCATCTTTGGCGGAAGACCTACGCTTATGAAGGCTCAGCCAAAATTCCCATGCTGCTGCGCTGGCCCAAAAGCATGGAGATGGAGCATCAGCGAGGCAAAACGTTACCGCAACCGGTTGAGCTGCGTGATGTATTGCCGACATTCCTCGATGCGGCGGGAGCGCCCATCCCGAATCATCTTGACGGAAAGAGTATGCTCGAGCTGATTCGTGGACATACGAAAAACCGGCGGCTGTACATTGACCTGGAACATTCGATGTGTTACAGCAAAGAACACTGGACCGCGTTGACCGATGGCAGGTTCAAGTATATTTACTATGCATACGACGGCAGGGAACAACTCTTTGATTTGATAAATGACCCGGGTGAGCTGTATGACCTGGCGGCTGAACCGGCTCACAAAAACACCTTGCTACAATGGCGACAGCGTATGATAGAACATCTTTCTGAGCGTGGCGAACAGTTCGTTTCCAACGGCAAGCTGGTCATACGAAAAAAACGTCTGCTGTATTCGCCACATTATCCGAAAAAACGTTAAACGTTTGAGTCTGTTGTATAGCAAAAAATACAGGAAGGGATTGCATTTTCTCCACTATTTGGTTAATATAATATAAGTTCAGCAGCATAGCTGAATCAGGTTTGTTGGTTTATTGGTCTTTGCAAAACAAATGAAACTAAAAATTTACAGAAGAAACAGGTTTTACCGTTGAGGCCACCCCCAAACAAGCCTTCGGTGAACTCAGGCCAGGGTTTGAGGGTGCCACCCTGTATTCCATTAATAACACAAAGCTCAACAAATAGAAAATTCCCGTTAATAAACTTAGTCTTTTCCAGGAGGACATTTGTGAACATAAAAAATCAGGCTAAGAAGACAAGGCGACAAGGGACGAAGATTTCCCGCCGTGTTTTTATGAACAGGGCTGTAACAGCGGCAGCATTTACCATCGTTCCTCGCTATGTGCTGGGTGGCAAGGCCCTTGCCGCTCCGAGTGATAAGCTCAATATCGCATGTATCGGCATTGGGGGGCGAGGCGGAGCCAATCTGAACGGCGTCAGGGGAGAAAATATTGTTGCGCTGTGCGATGTGGATATGCGAAAAGCCAGCGAGGCGTTCAAGAATTATCCCAAGGCCAAACATTATCGCGATTTCCGCAAGATGTTAGATGAGATGGATAACCAAATCGATGCGGTAGTGGTTTCCACGCCGGACCATACGCATGCGGTGGCGTGCATGGAAGCAATCAAGAGAGGAAAACATCTGTATTGCGAAAAACCGCTGGCCCATTCTATCTATGAGATACGTGAGCTGGTCAAAGCCGCCCACAAGCATAATGTGATAACGCAATTAGGCAATCAGGGACATTCCTATGACCATATCCGTTTGTTCTGTGAGTGGATTTGGGATGGAGCGATTGGGAACGTTCGCGAGGTGCACGCAACTTGTGGGTCAATCCATTGCGAGATTGATCAACTCTCAAAGCGCACAGAAAAGCACGAGATTCCATCCGAGCTGGACTGGAATCTGTGGTTAGGGCCGGCCCGGTATCGACCATATAATCCTATGTATGTCCCAGGGACTTGGCGCAGCTGGATGCCGTTTGGTTCCGGAACAATCGGCGATTGGGTGTGCCACGTTGTTGACCCTGTGTTCTGGGCGCTGGATTTGGGAGCTCCGATTACCATTCAAGCCCGGGCCAAAGGATATGACCCGAAAAAGCATGCCGATACATTTCCTGCAGGCACGATTGTAAATTACCAGTTCCCGGCTAACGGCAGACGGGGACCTGTTAAGCTGGTCTGGTTTGACGGTGTAGAGAAGCCTCCACGTCCGGAGGAGCTGGAAGAGGGGCGAAAAGTAACCGGTACAGGGGCGATTGTAATCGGGGACAAGGGTAAGATTATGTACGGCTCACATGGCGCCGGCGGGGCAAGGCTCATTCCTGAGACAAAGATGAAGGCCTACGAGCAGCCGGCCAAAACGCTGCCCAGAGTGAAGGGACATCACGAGGACTGGCTCAACGCTGTTAAAAACAATACGCAAGCGGGTTCAAATTTCGATTACGGCGGACCTTTGACAGAGATCGCCCGGTTGGGTATTATTGCAACAAAGATGTTAGGACGTAAGCTCCGATGGGACAGCAGGAATATGCGATTTACCAACTGCGACGAG
>JBDRTM010000631.1:0-3048 GCA_043824065.1 Planctomycetota bacterium
GTAAGTGTCATCCTGAGGCGAAAGAAAGCTTGCCCTGAGCGTAGCCGAAGGGCCGAAGGATCTGGTCAACGAAAAAGAGATTCTTCACTTCGCTGCGCTGCGTTCAGAATGACAGCAAAGCTGTCACTTTAGGCACTTTAGTTCACTTTTAACTTCAATCCCTCAATCCAATTTTTTAAAATTCTTTTTCGTTTAAGGTTGTCGATACCAGCTTCGACAACGCTAAGCCAGCTTCTACACATTCAGTTTTCTTCAATCCGATTTATCAATTCCTGCGCTTTCTGACGCAACGGGTCATTCTTCGAGGTTTGCAAAATCTTCTCTAATACATCCTTGGTTTGTTGAGGAAATCTTTCGTAGATGCCCTCGGCGATTTTAACCACCGCAAATTCCGCTTCTTTGAATAAACTCTTGTCCCGGAGGTAATCTGCTGACATTTGCAGTGCACCGAGAGATTTGGTATTGGCCAGACCTGAAAGCACCCTCCTTTTTTCAATCGCATCCGGCGCCAGAGCCATTGCTTTCTTATACATTTCAATCGTCTCTTCAGGCGCTCTCTTACTATCAAGTCCAAGCAGCCGGATAGAGCCACGCAGTGCCAATATCCGGTGTGCTCTGTCCTCGGAGCTCTGGGCTGCTTTGAGTAAGTCAACCGCCGGCTCAGAAGTAGGCCACTCTGCCAGCGAGCGAATAGCGGCACCCCGGCTCTCAATATTGTCGCTGTTCAGCGCCTCGACAAGCCGGGGCAAAGCGCTGCCGTCGCCTATTTTGCCTAACACGCTCAGCAGAGAGCATTGTTTTTTGACGTCCTTGACCGAAGGCAGCACAGCCAGCACCGCCTCGGCCTGGCGGTCCTTGTCCTCGACTTTATGGGCAACGGCGGCTACCATTTTCTGGGCATCATTACGGTCGGATGAGCTTCGCAAATTCAACAAAAGCTCAACCAGCATCGGCAAATGCTCCGGGCCGGCAACGACCTTTAATACCTTGAACGATTCGAGGCGAACTTTGCGGTCCGAATCCGTTGCGGTTTTCAACAAAGTGCTCACAACTGCTGATATATTGCGCTCGCCTGCGCTCTTAATCAGTTCAATCTTAGTCTTCGGCTCTGCCTTTGTGATGCTTGCCAAAACTGCTCCATCGACCTTCGGGCCTCGCAAACGATACAGACTCTCGCGAGCGGCTTTTTGTTCGGCGCCACTGGTCGCAGCCGCCGTTTGCGCCAATAAGCTTACGCTCGAGGCATCACCTAATTGCCCCACTGCTTTGAGGGCTGCAATCCGAACGGATTCATTCTTGGCCTTTACAGCAGTAACAACCGCCGGCAAAGCAGCGGCGTCCCCGCGGTCACCCAGGGCGGACAATAGCTGCACCTGACTGGTAGCCGAAAGGTTCGGCAGCTCTTTGGCCAAGGCTTTTGTTACTCCTGTTCCGGGCATCTCTTTTACCATTGCTATGGCCACGGCCTGCATCTCCTGGTCGCCGCTTTTAAGAATGTCCAGGACTATCCCGATGGCGTCATCCTGCTGCTCGGCAGCCCCAAAGCAAACAGCACAACAGCACACTAACAAAAGCCGTAGGGTGGGCTTTAGCCCACCGAGACGAAGTTGGTGGGGCAAGCCCCACCCTACAAGACTGCCGGAGCGATGTCTTCTGACTTCTGACTTCTGTCTTTGCCGTAAGGCATCCTGTGGACTGTCTTCTGACTTCTGACTTGTGCACTTGATTTTCATTTTTCGTCTTTATCTTTTCGCCGCGCTAAGCATACCTCGCAGGGCAGCGGTACGTATCGGCGCCGGATTACCCTCTTTCTGGAGCTCTTTGTAGATAGCTAAAGCATTGGCTTTATTGCCCTCGGCCACAAGCTGGTCGGCGCACCTCAAATAAGAATCCAAAACCACCATTTGCAATTTGCCGCTTGTTTTGTCCTTTGCCGTTGACAGCGCTTCGGTGGCCCTGGAATCAGCTATCTGGCCAAGAGCGGCAGCAGCGGCGGCAGCTACCGTCTGGTCGGAATTGCCGACAAGTCTGCCCAGCGCACGAACGGCTCTTCTGTCACGGCGCTGACCTAATGAGTTGATTATGCCGACCTTTGGTTTGCCCTTTGCTGCCCTTAAAGCTTTTCGCAATACATCGTTGACTGCCGTACCGGGTATCCGCTCCAGGGCATACCTTGCCATATCCGAGGTCTCCTCATCGGTCAGCATTTTAGCCAGCACCGGCACAGACTCATCGGTGCCGATAATGCTCAATTCCCTGCAGACAAACTGCTTGCCGGCCCGCGTTGAATCCGAGCTGAGGACATCCAGCAGACTTTTCTCAATCTTTTTCAGCTCCGCAGGTGAGCTGTGTGCCTTTTTTATGATATCGCTCACCTCGGTCAGCGCCAATCGGCTCTGGCCCCAATCATAAGTCTTTACCTTTTCCAGTAATTCCTGTAATTCCGCCATTTCTATTCCCTTTCCTGAACTAACCATAGGTTTCGGTTTCGTATCAACTTTATAGTCACCAAATGCAAACTGGATACCGTCGAGGTAATGCTGCAGCACCGCCGGGTCCCAGAAGATATGGTCATTGTGTCCTAATGAGCAGTAGAATATACGTCCATTGCCCAGCCTCTTCACCCAGCTAATACCGGTATCGGCATCCGTCGGTTTGAATCCTTTGACGTTACGAGTGGTTTCATCGCTCATATCCAGACTCATCAGAACAAGCTGCTTGTCTCGCGAATACAGTGGCGCATCCGTTCGATAAATCTCGTCCTTTATCTTAAATCCCTTACCCTTAAAGGCCTTCATCAGCGGATGGTCTGGCTCATCAATCTTAATCGCCCAGGTCCCACCGCTTGTCCAGGGATGGCCAGTGAATTTCCCGCCCATCATTTCCCTTGCCTCCGGCCATTGGTTAAAATTATCCGTGGCCGCGTGGACACCTACTATGCCTTTTCCGCTTTTGACGAAATCCATCAGGGCCTTGCACCGCTCAGGCGTCTCTTCGGGATTAAACTTCAGGCCCGTTGTATTGTTCAGGCACACCGCGTCAAACTGC
>JBDRTM010000632.1:0-11813 GCA_043824065.1 Planctomycetota bacterium
AAGTTTTTCTGCAATTTTGAACAGGTGAGCTATGGATTTAGAAGGACAGTCATTACCGGAAATTACAGTTAAGGCGTTTATTTTGGGTGTGGTTCTTTCGGTGGTACTTGCTGGGGCAAACGCATATCTGGGCCTCTTCGCAGGGATGACAGTGTCAGCATCAATACCGGCTGCGGTGGTCTCTATGGGTGTGTTGAGACTGTTTCGGCGCAGCAACATTCTGGAAAACAATATCGTCCAGACCGCGGCCTCAGCGGGTGAGTCATTGGCTGCGGGTGTGATATTCACGCTGCCGGCACTGGTGATATTAGGTACGTGGGATAGTTTCAGCTTCAAGTGGGTGGCAATAATCGCGGGGTTCGGCGGAGTCTTGGGCGTGCTGTTCACGATACCACTGCGGCGGTCATTGATTGTCGAAGGCAAGTTGAAGTTTCCGGAAGGTATAGCGACAGCAGAGGTCCTCGAAACGGGACAGCAAGGCGGCAAGGGTGTTTTGTGCATCGCCAAGGCTGCGATTGCGAGCGGACTGTTCAAGGTTGGGGCCGGTGGACTGGGGCTGTGGCCTGAGATAGTCGAAGGTGCCAAAGGGATAGGGGGTTCAATTGCGTATTTCGGCTCGAACCTGAGTCCGGCACTGCTCTCGGTCGGATATATAGTGGGATTGAATATCGCGGTCTTGATTTTCATCGGGGGCGCGTGCAACTGGCTCATCGCGATACCAATTTGTGCTGCTGTTCAGGGGCCGCCGGGAGGAGAGGAAATCAGTGCCGTAGATTGGGCGTTCAAAATATGGTCCTCGCAGACCCGGTATATAGGTGTGGGTGGAATGGTAGTAGGCGGGCTGTGGACGATTTTTCATTTGCGCAAGTCCCTGTTGAGCGGGATAACCAGCGGCCTCAAGGCGTATCGTGATTTGTCCGGTGGGGGGGCGGAAGTAGCCAGGACGGAAAAAGACATGCCGATGAAGTGGATACTGGTCCTTATAGTCGGCTCGGTTGTTCCTTTATTCCTGCTATACCAGGTATTCGTCCAGCAGATACACGTATCGATTGCGATGGCCTTGATAATGTTAGTAACGGGATTTGTGTTCTCGGCGGTGGCCGGCTATATGGCGGGACTTGTCGGCTCATCCAATAATCCTATATCCGGCGTAACGATAGCAACTGTGCTGGTTTCATCGCTGCTTTTATTGTGGTTGATGGGCAAAGATGCGCCGAACGGCCCTGCTGCCGCCATCATCATTGGCAGTGTGGTCTGCTGTGCGGCGGCGATAGCGGGCGACAATATGCAGGACCTCAAGGCAGGTTACATTGTAGGGGCAACACCGTGGAAGCAGCAGGTAATGCAGCTTGTCGGGACGGTATCGGCGGCGCTGGTGCTGGCGCCGGTAATGATACTGCTTCAGAAGGCCTACGGTTTTGCCGGTCAGGCCGGTGCCGGGCCGAAGGCGCTGGCCGCACCACAGGCGAATTTAATGGCTTCGGTTGCAAGAGGGGTTTTTAAGGGTGAGCTGCCCTGGAATTATATCTATATTGGAATGGCGGTGGCGGCCGGTGTGATAGCGCTGGATGTTTATCTACAGAAAAGGGGCAGCACATTTCGGACGCCGGTCCTTGCGGTGGCGATTGGGTTTTATCTGCCATTTGAGCTGTCTGTGCCGATCTTTGCGGGTGGGCTTATCCATTACGCCATCAAGATGTGTCATACCCGCAGAGATACGCCCAAGGAGCAAGTTGAGCAATCCGGTCGAAATGGGCTGCTGTTTGCTTCGGGCCTGATTACAGGGGAGGCATTGACGGGGATCCTTTTGGCGATACCGATTATATTGCTCAAGGGTATCGATGTCGAGCTGCCCTATTGGTATATAGATGATATTATTGTGAGGCTATTGGGCGTATTTGGCATCAGTCTGCCATTCAAGCCGCCCGTAGGTGCCGTACTTGGAATAGCTCTGTTACTTGGCGTAGTGTACTGGCTGTATCGGACCGCCCTGGGGAACAGAAGAAAGGCCAAAAGTTAGGAACGAAACTCAGTTTAATGGAACCTAACCCATTGGGTTGGTTTTGAGCTGCTGAATCTTCTCAAGACTCTCAGCGAATTGCCCCTGGGCTTTTTCCAGATAGGCATTGACCTCATCGATATATCCATCGGCTGAGGCCGACCAGACGCGGTTGAGATAGCGTTCCCCGGCGGCAAAGCAGCTCATCACATCGGCATACGCGCCGAGGCCGTAAGTGTGGGCAATGCTCTGGCGGGTCTGAACAAATATATTCAGGTCCTCGACAAATAGTTCATCAATACGGTGGCGCACATCGTAAGTGTTGATTGAGAGCTTTTCTTTATTTAGCCGGGTCATATTTTCAACAATTCGGCCCAGACTGGTCTCAATAGACTGGATGTTTAAAGCCAATTTTCCTTCTGCCCGGCTTTCCTGCCGTTCTCCAAGGTGAACCAGCACAATACCCACGGCACCGGCAAGCAGCGCAGCTACAAAATAGCCCCATTGTACATTTTGTTCATCTACGACGGCTGCCAGCGAGCCGGCTAAGAAACCAACAGTTATTATTAGAAATCCAAGTTTTTTCATCATCAGTTCTCCGCAGTCCCGAAAGGGACGCCTTGCGGCGGACACCTGACGGTGCTATTTGCCCATTGTTCCGGCGATAACAAAATACAAAGCAAAGCCGACTCCGACCAGAGCTTCTCCCACGATAAGGCCTGCAGCGACGGGTATTCCTACCTCTTCGCTGAATTGCGGTCCCTTTTTCCAGTCCACGAAAATCCGCATCAGCGTTCCGATGCTGTAGGTCAGGACGATGGCAAATGGCAGATAGAATCCCAGGCCGACGAGGATGCCCAGCCCGCCTACGCCGCTGGCGCTGAGCAGGGCGCCGAGACCGGCACCGGCGATGTACTTATGCAGGGGGACATCTCCGCCTAAGATACCCTGAATCGTGCTGGCTAAGGCCTGTCCCTGAGGTGCAGGCAGACGGTCACTGCCCAGGCCATAAGCCTTGTGAAGAATGAATATCAGTGCCATTATCAGGATAGGCCCCAGCCAGGTGGCTAAGAACTGGCCGATCTGTTGTTTTCGGGGCGAGGCGCCTACGAGATAGCCGGTCTTCAGGTCTAACATCAGGTCGGTGGCCTGCGCCATTGCGACGCACGCAGCGGCTCCGACCATAATCGACGAGACCATCGATGCGGTATCGCCAAGCCCTCTGCTTATGACAATCAGGATAGTTACTGCGATAAGGGTCATTCCGCTCAGCGGCGACCAATTTGTTCTGCCGATGCATTCAGATAAAATAACACCAGCAACCCATATCCAGGCGGTGCCCAAAAGTGCCATCAGCCCTCCTCGAATGATGCCCATCTCCTTCACAGAGGTAATGGAAATGACGAAAAGCAGCATCGTCGCGCCGGCTATACCGATATAAAGCAGATGAATAGGCATCTCGTCCTTCGACAGGGCAGTTTTCATTTTGGCTGCATTGTGCATGCTGCGAACGGCACTGACGATGAGCGGCAGGGCCAGGACAATGCCGGCCAAAGCGCCGCCGATGAGCATACCAATACCGACCGGCCTGAATAAAGTCAATCTCATATAATCTGGCATTGTCTGTTCAAGTGCTGCAAGTGTCTGGGGCGTTGGCAGCAGGTTACTCGCCGCCAGAATGGGGGCTAAAATCCAGTAGCAGACGAAACCTCCGATGACAAAGTAAAAACCTCCCCTGCCTGATATAAAGCCGACCCCGACAGTCATCAGAGAGATGTACCAGACGCCGTTCATATATTCCGGCATTCCAATCAGCTTGCCGAGGTTCCAATACTCGAATCCGCTGAGTCCCTTGATTTGGCCCATATACTGGCTAAAGAAATATATGATACCACTTAGAGCCAAACCCGAAAGCAGCAGCAGGGCTTTGTGGACGCCTGCGCCGGGTGATTTTAGGATTGTGGCGACGGCCACGCCGCCGGGATAGGTCAGCCGTTCAAAATCAATCATCTGTTTGCGAAGCGGGATAATAAAGGCGATGCCCAGAATGCCGCCGGCAATGCACGCAAAGACCATCAACACGGCGTTAAAGTCGGTTCGGCCTAAGATAAACAAGGCAGGGACAGTAAACATCATACCGGCTGATGCCCCGTTGACCGAACTGGCGATGGTCTGGTTGATGTTGTTCTCGACGATACTGCTTCGGCCCATTATGCCGCGCAGAATCCCGAATCCCAAAATAGCAGCCAATTCTGAGCCTTCAATGGAGAAACCGAGTATCAAACTGGCATAGCCGATGCTCAGGGCAATGAGTATCCCCAGACCGTAGCCTACCAGCACTGCGGTCAGCGTCAGCTCCGGATAAGGTCCGGTGCGGATGATTCTTTTTTCACCGGCCCCCGATTGCGACTGTCGGGGGCTGGCTTCTGTTTCTGCCATCAGTAACTATCCTTATCGAATGGTAAATGGTAATTACCGATAACCAATTACCAATAACCAATCAATCTATTTGTACGGCAGCATCGGTTCGGTCCGCTTAAGAAACTGTATCGGAACACCCCAGGGGTCTCGCAGTATAACTAATTCATCGCCCGCCGGTGTAGTATTCACATCTACAGCAATCGTCGCACCGGCGGCTATTAACTTCCTGGTGATTGACTTAACGTCGTCAACCATAAAGGCGATATGAAGCGACAGTGGGTCCATCGATGGATAATCCGGTACGGCATCCGGCGGATTATTGTAAAGCTCTAACATCATGTTGCCGCCGGCGTCGGAGATAAAACGCATATTGACCGGAGACGGGCCTTTCCTGACAATCTTCATCCCCAAATTCTCACAATACCACTTGGCCATAGCCGCCGGGTCTTCGACATTGATTGCAACATGCTCAAGGCGAACCCGGTTCTTACCTCCAGCCAAGGCAAAACCTTCATCCTTTCTTTTCGCTGACTCAGGGCCACAGCCTGCTAATATTAATGCCGTGAACACAAAAATCACCATTGGTAACCAGTTTACTATTGGTCTGCATATCATATTACAACTCCTTTCTGGCCGAGCCAAAATTAACGGAGAGGGCGGGATTCGAACCCGCGGTAGGGACAAGCCCTACACAGCCTTTCCAAGGCTGCTCGATAAGCCACTCCGACACCTCTCCTATGGCATTTACTATTGACTATTTTCTATTTATTATTGAATTTGAGTCTTATCCTTCTCTTTCTATATAAGCTTTTGACTGCTCTTATTTTTTAACAAATATATATATAGCGGAAAAATGAGGAGTATGCAATTGTAATTAGCCATAGGGATGGGGATTTGTCATATGGAGATTTTTTTTAAGAAAAAGATGAACCACACAGCAGGGGAGATAGACTAAGATAGATAGAGTGGATAGGCCGGTCGAACAACTTGTCGATGAAATATTGGTGATGGACTGCCAGAGCGGCAGCGTCAAGGCCCTGGAAATACTGGTCTCACGATGGCAGAAGCGCCTCTGGCATTATGCCTACAATCTGACTGGTGACAGCGAGGCGGCATGGGACATAACACAGGACAGTTGGCTTGGCATCATAAAAGGTTTGAGAAAATTGGCCCAGGGCGCTGCTATGTTTGGGGCTCTTATCATAGCCAAACTAATACCTGATATTATGGATTTAAGCATTTGGTGGCTTGTGGGGCTGTTAGTGCTGTGTGCGATAAAACCATTTTACGTGTTCTGGTTTGAGCAATAGCATTTTTTCTTTTGGCTTTAGTTCGTCTTTCAGAGCGTATAAAATACCTAAGAGCTCTATCCGGCGAACTCTGACTCGCTGAGCACTCGCCAGACTCGCTGATTTCGGATGTTAGCTGAGATTTTGGATCCTTCGACGTTGCTCAGGACAAGTTTTAGTTTTATAAGGAGAAAGTTATGAAAGTAATTCGACAAATTGGCTCGCTGGCCTTCGTGCTGGGTCTCTTCATTGTAGTATTTGCCGGGATACCATGGCACATTCTCGTTGCCGACGACCCGGTTGTGCCCTGGTGGCTGCGTATAGCGATTTTCTGCCTTCTGGGCGGTATCCTTGCGGTCCTGGTGACATTGGCCCTCGAACAAAGGACAGCCGGGACATCAGCAGAGACGCCACTGCCCACTGACTCTGATAGCAAGGTTTTGCTGTTGAATTCCGATGCGGTACCAGGCCGCCAGACACGGGAGATTCTCGGCCTCGTCCAGGGCCATACGGTATTTGCTATCTGGCTGGGCAAAGATTTGTCCGCCATCGTCAGGTTGATCCTCGGCGGCGAATTGACTGAATATACAGAAATGATGGGAAAGGCCCGGACAACAGCTACCAACAGGATGATGGCCCAGGCTGCACAGATGGGCGCCGATGCTATAATCAACGTTCGCTATATGACTACGAGTGTTGTGGGCAGTGCCGCTGAGCTTTTAGCTTACGGCACAGCCGTCAAGCTCAGCGAATAGATTCCCTTGCGGGATTGGCCTTTGGATTGCTCGCGGCTCTATGCTGTCAGAATCTCTGTTTATTGCTGTTCTTGTTCTCTTCACGTCGCCGAGCAAAGAATCCCTGTAGCTGCTCTCGGCATTGCTCTTCCAGAACGCCGCTTGTAACTTCGAGCTTATGGTTGAGTCTTTCATCTTGTACAATGTTGTAAAGACTTTTGCAAGCACCTGTCTTTGGGTCGTCACATCCATAGACTAACCTGTCCAATCTACCCAACACCAGCGCTCCGGCACACATAGGGCACGGCTCCAACGTAACGTACATCGTACAGCCGTTCAATCGCCAGCTTTCAAGAAACGCCGCCGCCTGCGTCAGGGCGATGATTTCTGCGTGGGCGGTTGGGTCTTTAAGCTGCTCTCGCTGATTATATGCCTTGCCGATTATCTGGTTTTTATAAACGATAACCGTCCCTATGGGAACGTCGCCGTTTTCCTCAGCTATTTTGGCAGCCTCGATAGCCACCCGCATAAACCGCTGGTCTTCTTGTTGTTGTGTTCCTTCTAAAACCATTATTTAAGACCAAAAATATGACTGTGCAATTCCAAAGCTTTGCTTGAGGTTGTCACTGTCCACCCGTCACAGGTATGGTACCGATTGCTTGGATTAAGATGGACGAGATCAGAAGAGTTGAGGGCTAAAATCGAACGAATCCGTTCCGAGACACTCTCGCACTAACTCAGTCGACCAAGGTTCATCGAGTTTGCCCGATTCTACATCGTGCGCAAGATCCATCAATGGGATAAAGCTACCACTCAAAGAGGTTCCCCGTCTCTCAAAAAACTCCGACCTGCTTAAGGCAACTGCGACGTCATTGCTTTTGGCGCGCCACTCAAAGGCGATCGCGACATGTTTCGCGGCATTGCTGCCGTTGTCAAGGTAAATAGCTGCCACAAGCTTGAGGTCGCTAAGCTCAATATTTAGCCTTAGTTCCTCTCTTAATTCCCGAATTGCACAATGGAATAAAGGGTTTCCATTAGTCGCATCTTCCAGTCGGACGTGACCACCAGCCCATATCACGATCTTCTCATGTAGCGGGTTATCTTCAGAGCGTTCTCGACGTTTCAGTCGAAGGATTTCTCCACTTGCGTTACGTACGATCACAACCGGTAATGCCTGTACTTGCGCAACATCAGATTCAACATCCTCACGTGCCCGGAATTCCCCAGACTCAACAAACAACTGCATGAGCTTGGAAGCATCCGACCCCAAGAGACAACTCTTACCAGCGAATACCTTTTTAATTGTGTCTTTTGGAAGTATTAGGATATCCTCCTTAATTTGTTCCTCAATCACGGACAAAACAATGTCAGCAGCAACTTCTGCTGTTCTCTCCGGGTCGTCTTTAGTATCACCAAACGAGGTATCGATGGTGTAGATTTGAAAGTAATCCCGTAGTTTTCCCGCGCATTTCAGGTTCGTTTCCTTGATCTGCTGAAGAACTTCCTTATTCATAATTGAGCCCTTTCCATTCTCCACAGGGAGAAAGCCCCGTTCGCGCTTCAGCGCATCCTCAGGAGAAACAATCATAACAATAACAGCCGAGATCCGTCTGCGCCAGTCGTCGATTAGGAGAAAACGCTCGACCAACTCTCGATCCGCACGTCGGACTCGTACAAGGCGTTCCATCATTGTGAGCCAACAAATCGAGTCGAAGAGACCGCGGTCGAGGAACAGAATATGTGGATCGTCTACCCTGGGTGGGTCCTGTGTCTTTTCGAGGATGTGGGCTAGCGTCGTACACGCGGTCCAAATGTTGAAGTGAGTGTGTTTCTTGTCACGAATCGGGCAGACGGATGCACGCTCCACTACAACTTCCGTACGAAATCCGCACCGCTTAAAAAATGCTTGAACTTGAGTAATAGTGCTGGTTTTTCCGGCTTTGGGAACGCCAGCAAATTCAATGACTATTGGTTTTCGTGCAGTTTTTGCGAACTTTATCGCAGCTCGTTCAGCCCGAGCTTGTAGGTCTGATTTCACAGTTTCAGTTCTCCCTTACGCAATACGGTATCTGTCTGTTAGCTACAACAATGACTGGCGGCTAACGCTTCAAATTAGGTAGTATCAACTATCTAAGTTAATGTCAAGCTGAGTTCTATATTTGTGTAACTCTCTAGCATCCAACCTGATGGCACAAATTCTCATATGAAAAGAAAGCTATCAGCATCGCGCAAAAAACCACCACGGCATCTAACTACCCCCAAGGGGAGTCGAACCCCTGTCTCCAGGATGAGAACCTGATATCCTAAGCCACTAGACGATGGGGGCAATAATCGTATCTCGTCGTTCGTATCTCGTATCTCGTTTTAGCAAGGGCGAAGCCCTTGGCGAGGCAATACGCATCACGCTTAACGAGATACGCACAAATAGCGGCGGTTGGATTCGAACCAACGACCCTGGGCTTATGAATCCCATGCTCTAACCAGCTGAGCTACGCCGCCGACAATTACAAGCAATGATAGGATAATAACTTCCAATATGTCCTGTCAATCAGATATACCCACCGAACAGAAAAAAACTCTTGCGTTCAAAAGCCTTGTTCTATAAGTTTTTTAGCAGACAGATAACTGTAATACCAATTGCTCCATCGCCACTTTTGCTTTTGTTCGGCCGGTCTTTATAGCGTAGTCGGTTTCAGCTAACTGCTGTAGGTATTCGCCGATTTGTTTTAAGTCCATCTGTCGAAGTTGGGCAAAGAATTTGTCTTTGTGGCTCCATATTCGAAATCTGTTTGCAACTTCCCCGCTCCCAACGCCTTTGTTAAGCAGCACTTTGGCGTTAAACATCCTGCGGAAATGAAATGCGAACGCCCCGACAACAGTAAACTCGGCTGATTTGTCCTGTGCGAACATCCCCCTCAATCGCTCTACCGCTGCCCCGGCATTGCCCGCGATAACGGCATCAATCACTGTAAAAGCATTAAATAAGCGATTATGGCCTATGAGCGATTCGATATGCTTCGCCGTTATGACCTTTTCGGCATCTGCGAACAAAGCTAATTTGTCGATTTCACTGTACAGCCGCGTCAGCTCGTCGCCGGTCAGCTCGATTAAAAGTTCGGCTGCGTCCCTGCCGAGTTTTTTGTCGTGTGCATCGCTTGCGTATTTCATCAGCCGCTGCGGCAGTTCACTGCGCTTAGGCGGCGTAACGCTAATCAGCTTACCCACCTTAGCCAGTTTTTTAGCTAATTTGGTTCTGGAGTCCCAGTTACTTACGGTTAATATAAGTCGTCCCGTAGGGCAGGCTTTATCAAAATACTTCTCAAGCAACGGACGGTTTTCAGATATGAACTTGTCTGCGCCTTTCACGAGAACAACTCGCTTGTCGGTTAGAAATGGTACCGTTCGCAGCTCATCCAGCACCTCTGAGATTGGGACCGAAGCAGCCTCGGCATCAAAAAGTCCTGTCGCCCTTTGCGACGGCTCCAATAGCTCATCGAGAAGTTCCCGGCATCGAGCATTGACAAGGGAATCTTCCTTACCGGCAATTACATAAATCAGCTCGTCCATATCAAAATCAAATCCTAAATCCTAATATCAAAATCCTAAACAATATCTAATGACCAAAATGACACTTGGTGTCATCCTGAGGCGAAGCCGAAGGATCTGGCCTGCGAATGATGAGATTCTTCGCTTCGCTCAGAATGACAGCTTTGCTGTCAGTTTTGAAAATTTGAACATTAGAATTTTGAATTTGTTTCGGATTTCGGATTTCGTGCTTCGTGCTTTTCACAATTTGCGTCTTTTTTTGCTGCTTTTCTTTTTGGCTTTAGATTTCGGCTTAGGTTTAGCCTTTAGCTTATCTTTCGGTTTTGGCTTAGCTTCGGCCTCAGGTTGTGACTGTGCTTTCTTATTACTTTTCTCATTACTCCCGGATTTGCCTTTCGCATTGTTTGCATCTTCGGCGACTATCTTTGCAGTGGCAACGAGTTTATCTCCGGGTTTGAGCTTGATTAAACGCACGCCCTGCGTGTTTCTGCCAATCGAACGGATTTGGTCAAGTCCGGTCCGAATAATCATCCCGCTGGCCGTTATCATCACTAAATCATCCTTGCTCTGAACTGCTTTGAGTGCAACTACTTTGCCGTTTCGAGCGGTTGTTTTTATGTTTTTCAGACCAACCCCGCCTCGGCTCTGCGCCCGGTAATTCTCAAGGCCCGTTCGCTTGCCGTATCCATTTTCACAGACCGTAAACAAAGCGGCTTTTTCTTCGACAATCACCATATCGACTACAGCATCTCCGGAACGCAGCTTAATACCTCTGACCCCTCGCGAGGCCCGGCCCATTGAACGGACCTGGCTCTCGTCAAAGCGTATCGTCATACCATCGCGCGTCCCTAATACAATATTGTCGTTCCCTGTGGTCAGCGCAACACCAATCAAATCATCAGTTGGGTCAAGATTGATAGCAATCACGCCGGTACTTCTCGGGTTGCCGTAAGCGGACAGTTTGGTCTTTTTCACAAGGCCGTTTTTTGTGGCCATAACGAGCTGCCGCGGTTGTATGTCCTCCTCGTCTTCGCCGTCAAAACTGCTGACGTTGATTATTGATGCGACTTGCTGATTTCCCAGCTTTAGAAGGTTAACGATATTTCTGCCCTTGCTCTGTCTGGACATACTCGGGACATCATAGACCTTCAGCCAATAGCATTTGCCGCGATTAGTGAAGATAAGCAGATAATCATGCGTCGAGGCAACGAACAGATGCTCTACAAAATCACCTTCTTTTGTAACCGAGCCGATGATTCCTCTGCCGCCTCTGGCCTGCTTGCGGTATGTATCAATCGGCAGCCGCTTAACGTATCCGCTGTGACTGACCGTAACGATAACTTCCTCTTCGGCAATCAAATCCTCCACATCCAGCTGCTCAACCTTGGCCGTGATTTTCGTCCGTCTGGCATCACCGTATTTTTCCTTTATTTCGTAGATGTCTTCGCGAATGATATCTAACAAAAGCTCCTCGTTGGCCAATATTGCCTCATAACCCTCTATCTGTTCGGTCAGGTCAGCATACTCTTTGGCCAACTTCTCCATCTCCAGACCGGTCAGCCTTTGCAGCTGCATTATCAAAATCGCATCGGCCTGAGGGCCGGTGAGGAAATGCTTGCCTTTACTTTTTTCCTTAACAAAAGCCTTGGGTAGGATTTTCTTCAGCGTAGCTAACGCAGCTAACCGCAAAGGCTTTTTCATCAGGTTCAGCTTTGCGGCCGGGGCATCGGGTGATTTTTTTATCAGTTCGATGATTTCATCGATGTCACTAACAGCTAAGATAAGACCTTCGAGAATATGGGCCCTGTTTCTGCATCTTTTCAG
>JBDRTM010000633.1:0-8794 GCA_043824065.1 Planctomycetota bacterium
TCAGGTTGGACTGGCACATAACGGCCTTTGCCTGTTTTTTTACCTTTGTCAGTGCAGGCATCAATATCGCCATCAACAATGCAACAATGGCTATCACTACCAAAAGTTCTATCAAGGTAAACCCTCTTTGGCTCCTCATGATAATAATCCTTCTGCCTGCTGTGAAAAAAATAAGTTTTCCAAAAATCATAACTCCTGCTCTGGAATTCTACCATATAATCGGCCGCGATTCAAACGATAAATGGGCATTATTTTCTGCTGCAATAGGTATTATTTCGTTTTCTTTTGCAGCATCCTGGTTAGCAGTTGTATTAACTCTTCGGCATTTACTTCTCTTTCACGCCTGTCAACGAACATTACCTCATACTTACCATCTGGAAGTTTGCGCTGCATCAGCACTGCACCGCTGTCCTTCGGGTCGAGCCGGTCTCCGTACCATACAACGTCTTCGCCCCGGCCAAGCAAATGCTCGTATCTTGCTCTTCCGGCTGATATGTCGCTCGTATCGGCAGCCCCCCAATATTTTATCAATAACATACTGTCCTGAAGCACACTGCCGCCTGCCGAGTCCCTGCCGCCAAGGAAGGTAGCACAAAAAATTATTGTTATGATTATCGCTGCCGCCGCAGCCAGTTTGTTTATTCTAAAGTCAATTATAATGTTGATGGTATCCATCCCTACCCTGTGGGGTGAAAGTCTGTGCGGGATCTGGCGCTTTATATCCTCGCCAAGACGCTGGGGAACCGGTTCTGTCATCGCATCCGGTAATTTATTCAATAGCTCTTTTAGTTCTTCTTTTCCCATTGCGACTTTCTTTTCCCTGGGAGCCCGTTTAAGTAACCTGCTTCCTCAAAGCAGTTAATGCTCTGTTTAGCCTGCTTTTGAAGGTTCCTTCTCTAACGCCTGCTGCATCGACGGATTCGGCGATAGTCAACTGCTGTATGTAATGTAAAATAATCGTTTGTCTCAATTTTATGGGCAGCCTTGCAACAGCATTTTTCAACTGCTCCAACTGTTCGCTACGCTCGATTACATCGAGCTGGTCATTAGTACTGTCAGGAACATCAAATGCTTCAAGGTCGGCTGTTTTCTTGCCCTTGTGCCTGCGCCAGTAGAGTTTTGAAACATTGCCTGCAATACGATAGAGCCAGCCGTTTAGCGCTTTGCCGTCTCTCAACTGGGCTATATGGTGCCAGGCGTTGAGAAAACTTTCCTGTGTTAGGTCTTCGCTGACCTGGCGGTCATGGCCGAGCCTTCTCATAAACAAATAAATCTGTTTGTAATATATGTCAACAAGCTCGGTAGCGGCGGCATGTTCACCGGCCCTTAATCGCCGAGCAAGCGAATCTCGCCTTTGCTCCGAGTTCTCCTTCAACTTGTTGAGCTCTCGCAGTTTATTTATAGGATGCGCCGAATCAAAATCCTGTTCTGTTAAATTTGCCTTTTTTACCGTCATTTTAGCTCTTTTTTTACTTAAAAAAGCAGTGTACCTTAAATCAGCTTTTTCTGCAATAATATTGAGCCTTGCATTTATTTATTGAATCCAGGGTGTTCTTTACCGGCGGCATTGCATAAGAAATTGTTAAATTAAAGGAGTATGCTATAATTGTCCTGCATAAATCTACGGTGAGCAGGACCTCGAACATAATACGACATACAAAATACGAAATACGAAACTATGACGTCTTTGCCGGCTAATATCAGTTCGTTTAGTAAGTCCGTTCAGCAGTTGTGGGAGAATATGAATCCCTGTACACTCTGTCCGCGCAGGTGCGAGGTCTATCGCGGAAAGGGCGAAACCGGCTTTTGTGGAATCGCTTGTTTGCCCCTCGTCAGTTCGGTGGCTCCCCATTTCGGCGAGGAAAGCGTCCTCGTCGGCAGCGGGGGGTCGGGCACCATATTTTTTGCCGGCTGTAATTTAGGCTGTGTTTTTTGTCAGAACTTCGATATCAGTCATCATCGCCAGGGGAGCCGGATGACAATCGAGCAGTTGGCTCAATCTATGCTCGAATTGCAAAATTACGGGTGCAGCAATATCAATTTCGTTACTCCGACTCACGTTATTCCGGCTATCACTGCTGCTATTGAATTGGCCAAAAAGGACGGCCTGACGCTGCCGATAGTTTATAATACCGGCGGCTATGACTTGGTCGAAACGCTCAAATTACTTGAAGGTTTCGTGGATATTTATATGCCGGATATGAAGTATTCAAACCCTGAAGTTGCTGAGGAACTTTCCGCAGCGCCGGATTATCCGGAGGTAAATTTCGCTGCCGTTAAAGAGATGCACCGCCAGGTCGGCGACCTTAAGGTAAAAAACAGTCTGGCCAGGCGCGGCCTTTTGGTCAGACATTTGGTTTTGCCGGAGCAATTAGCCGGCAGCTTTAAGATTATAGATTTTTTAGCAGAGCAGATTAGCACTTCAACAACCATTAACGTAATGGACCAGTACCGTCCCTGCTACAAGGCCGCCTCACATCCCAAAATAAACTGCAGGCCTACCTTCAAAGAGATTGAATCCGTCCGCCAATACGCAATCAAAAAGGGCTTAAATGTTCTTTTGTAATTCGTAACGGGTGGCACCCTCAAACTTCGTTTGGGGGTGTTCTTACTGGAATTGCTGTTTCAATTGTTTAGCGTTTTTATGGCGTGGGCATCGTTGTTGAAATAGGTGTAGAGGCCGCGAGCTTCTTTAGTTTGTTTTTTGAAGTATTTTAACATTTTGAGTAGTTCTGAAAACCGTTATAATTCAACGTTATGAAGAACGCCATTCTGAGTGAGCTTTTTGATGAGATGGCCGATGTTATGGAGATACTCGGCGAGGACCGTTTCCGTATCAACAGCTATCGAAAGGTCGCGCGGGTTATTGGAGATATGCCGACCGACGTAGAGACGCTTCTGGCAACGGGTCAATTAGCAAAGATACCCGGCATCGGAAAATCAAGCCTTGCCAAAATCGAAGAATTTGTAAAGACCGGCACGATAACCGCTCATCGGCAGCTGCTCAAAAAAATCCCGCCAAAGTTATTGGAATTGCTCAAGGTGCCGGGCATGGGGCCTAAGGGCGTAAAAGCAGTCTATGAAAAACTAAATGTAACGAGCATCGCTAAATTGAAAAGTGTAATTAAGAGCGGTTCTCTCGCTACACTGCCTGGCTTTGGCGATAAAAAAGCGGCGGCAATCGTAAGAGGGATTGAATTTTTGGAAAAGTCCACCGGGCGAATCCGCCTTGACCAGGCTATGGGTGCGGCGGAGATGGTTATTTATTTGCTCCGGGAGCTGTCCGGCACTCAAAGAATCCAAACCGCCGGCTCGCTGCGACGTCGAGCGGAGACCATCGGGGACGTTGATATACTTGTCTCTTCCGGTAAGAGTAAGAAATCCTCTGAGCGGATCATAGAGGGATTTACCAGCGCAGGATTCGTCGAGGAGGTCCTTGCAGCCGGGCCGACAAAAGGCTCAGCGATTATCCAAACCGAGACCGGACCCGTTCAGGTCGATGTGCGTGTCGTACCGCAGGAGAGTTTCGGTGCTGCAGCGCAATACTTTACCGGCTCAAAAGAGCATAACGTGCGCTTGAGAGAAATCGCCATAAAGGCCAAGCTGAAGCTGAATGAATACGGTCTATTCAAGGCAGAAAGAAAAGTTGCAGGGCCGGTCGAAGAAGAAATCTATCAGAAGCTCGGGCTTGATTATATTGAGCCGCTGCTTCGCGAGGACCGAGGTGAGGTTGAGGCGGCAAAGACTAATTCTTTACCTGAATTGATTAAGGCTGGTGACATCAAGGGCGACTTCCACGTCCATACAAACGCATCCGATGGCGATTGCGATATATCCGAACTTGCCCAGGCTGCGAAAGAGATAGGTTATAAATATATTTGTATTACGGACCACTCACGGTCGTCGGCAATCGCTAATGGCCTGTCGGCTGAACGATTGGCTCAGCAAATCAAACAAATCCGCAAACTCAACGAAAAACTGAAAGGCATAACCATCTTTGCTGGGAGTGAGGTTGACATCCATGCCGATGGGTCATTGGATTTCGATGACAAATTACTCGCTGAGCTGGATTTTGTCATAGCTGCGATACATTCGGGCCTGGCCAGCCCGCGTGAAAAGGTAACAACACGCACGTTAAAGGCAATGGACAATCCGTATGTCAACTGCATCGCTCACCCGACGGGCAGGCTAATCGGCCAGCGGGAGGCGATGGACCTTGATATAGCCGCCGTCATAAAGCATGCTGCTCAGACCCAAACCGCATTTGAGGTCAATGCAAATCCGTGGCGTCTGGACCTTAAGGATATTCATTGCAGGATGGCAATCGAGGCAGGGGTCAAGCTGGCCATTGGAACCGATGCGCACAGTGTTGCCGGGCTGGGCCTGATGGGCTTTGGCGTGGCGACAGCCGCCCGAGGCTGGGTGACAAAGGCCGATGTGCTCAATACCCTTTCGGCCGCTAAAATAAGAAGCTGGGTCAAGAGAAAAAGACCATAAGAAGTACGAAAAAGTAAGGTAAATCCGAAATTCGAAGCACGAATTGGTAACAGGTTATCGGTGAGTAGTGAGTGGTGAGTAGAATAAGTGAACTAAAGTTTTGAGTGCCTAAAGTGCCTAAAATGTTCATGGCCATCGTTTAAGGTTGTCGATGCTCGTATCGATGCTTGTCATAGAAGCTTGACCCGCCAACGGCGGGTTTCAATCGGAACCCAGCGTTGCTGGGTCGCTTTTCTTCGAGCATCCAACGTCGAGCTTCCAGTCCGATACCAGCTTCGACACCGACAAACAAGCTTCTACAACTGGGCAACTTTAGCTCACTTTAGGCACTTTCCTGACAGCCAATTAACCACTCACCAATTAACCATTGTGGTTATGTCGTCTAAATCTGCCAAAATTCTGTTAACAGGTCTGCCGGGCTGTGGCAAAACAACCGCTATAATGAAGATTATAGATGCTCTGGACTGTGAAAAAGTAGCGGGTTTTTATACGCAGGAGATTCGTCAAAATAATATTCGCAAGGGTTTTAGCTGGAAACGTCTCGATGGTGCCGATGGGATACTTGCTCATATAAATATCAAGGGGCCGTTGAAAGTAGGTAAATATGGCGTGGATGTTGCGGGCTTTGAAGAATTAGTGGTGCCGATTTTGGGTGTCGAGCGAGTTGCTGTTGAGTTATTTATCATTGACGAGATTGGGAAGATGGAATGTCTGTCCGAGAAGTTTATCGCTGCGGTACGCCGACTGTTTGCATCTGAGAAGCCGGTATTGGCCACTGTGGCGCAGAAAGGCGCTGGCCTTATTTCTGAAGTGAAAAATTATCCCAACACCGAAATATTTAATCTGACCCGCGCCGGTCGTGATAAAACAATATCTGAAATTTTGCAAATCCTGTTATTTTTGAAAGGAACTTCATGATGAATTGTCAAGGTAAGGGCCAAAACCCTGCGGAGAGTACTTTCAACACAGTTTGAGTTGATTTGCGTTGATATTCCTATTGGTTTGAGAATGGAAATTCTTTGCCCCGTTAAGTAAGCCCCTACAATTCTCAAGTTCCGGTTTTACAATATGCCGCAAAATCCGCACCCAGGACAAGAAAAAGTCTTGCCATATTGTATTGCAAAGATTAAAGTTCTGCAAAAGATGATTTCCGGCGAAGCATCTGTGAGGCAGGGCAGCCGGCAGGAGCGCAAAGTGCGAATCCATTAACAGCGCCGTAAGGTGTCCTGTGGAGAGCCAAAGGAGAAATGCAAACCGAGCTTGAATATCGAACCTTAATCGACCTTTTTAATGGGTCCCTTAGTAAAATCAAAGCTTTAGATAAAGAATGCCTGGAAATAATCAGGGCGGAACGCCGGGAAAGTCTCACCTTCGGACAATTGAAAACAAAAGCACAAGATTTTGCGTTATGGCTTATTCAAGATAGAGACATCCACGTAAAAGACAAAGTAGCGGTGTTGGGGAAGAACCGTGCGGATTGGGACGTGGCCCTTTGGGGGATTATATTGGCCGGTGCTGTTCCGGTATTGATTGACCCGGAAAGACCGGTCGAAGGAGTACAAAATCATGTGCTTAATACCGATGCACGCCTAATCGTCATGGCTGACGATTATCAGGATGCTGCTTCCCGGCAGGAACTAAAAGAGTGGGTCTCCGGTCGAAACATGGGTCTGATTGAAATGACCGTTTATGAAAAGACAAATGCGGATGATGCCGAGGCAAGTGAATTACTAAGTGAAATCCGTAGAAAGATAAAAGCTGATGACGCCGCAGTGATTTTGTGCACTTCCGGCACAACCGGCGACCCGCGGGAAGTTGAGCTGACCGGCGCCAATCTTATTGCCAATCTTCAGGGTTCCGTGGAGAAGATAAAATTAACTCACGAAGATACGCTCGGACATATCTCGCCCCCTCATCACTCTATGGGTCTTACAGTTGGCAAACTACTGCCTTTCTGGGTCGGTGCAACTAATATTTACACCAACAAATACCGCCGGATATCCGAACTTATCAAAGATAAGAACATAACCATCTTCATTGGAATACCCGCTTTTTTTACGGTTCTGGCCAAAAAGATTGAAGAAAACCTCGCCGAGCAAAAGAAGGGAAACCTGCTCGTTAAATTGTTTGACCGTTACCTGCCGAAGTTGGTCGGAAAAGGAATCGTGAAAAAACAGGGCTGGAACCAGCTTCGATTTTTCCTTTCAGGAGCGGCCCCCATGCCTCGGTGGGTTCTGGAAGTGTTCTGGAAAAGAGGATTGAAACTGTACGAGGGTTATGGCACTACGGAAAACTCGCCTGTTTACGGCTTCAACGACAATCCCGGAAAATTAGGCTCTGTTGGTAAACCTATCCCCACTCTGTTGGTAAAGGTCGTCAACGACGAAAATCAAACCCTCCAACCAGGTCAAAAAGGCGAGATTGTCCTCGGCGGGCCGTGTATTATGAAGGGCTACTACAAAAATCCCAGAGCAACTCAGGCGGTTATCACAACAGATGATAAAGGCATGCGGTGGCTGCATACCGGCGATTTGGGCTACCTGGACGAGGATGGAACCCTTTTCATTGCCGGCCGGAGGAAGTACCTGATTGTGCTGCCCGGCGGCAAAAACGTTAACCCTGAATTGGTTGAATCAGCCCTTTCGCAGGCTCGATATGTAAGAGAGATATTGGTGGTTCCCAATTTCCGAAAAGATTCAGCCGGCGTGGTACGGGAGACTGTCGGGGCAATTGTACGGCCGGACTGGGACGTAATAGAAGCCCATACCAGTCTTTCCCACTCTGATTTGGTAAAACAGCCACAGGTCCTCAAAACGCTCGTTTGGCAAAGCGTTAATGAATGTCAGAAAAAAAGCAGGCGGTTGTCCTCTTATGAAAAGGTATCATCGCACCATCTTGAAATAAGAATAGACGAATTTCAGAAAACCTCTACCGGAAAGATTAAACGAGAAGTTTATATGAAGGTATGATATAATACTACAACGCCACTTAATGGCAAAAACCTGATTTATTGTCCCGAAATACGAAGCACGAAATCCGAAATTCGAAACAATATCAAATGTTCAAAATCCGAATTTTCAAAACAAAAACGCTTACGGTTGCTGAAAGACTGTTTTGAATTTTGGTAATTCGGATTTCGATATTCGGATTTCGAATTTAATATAGTTAACATAACTTTTTTATACAACAGAACTTTATCAAAAATAAATAGATTTAAGTAGCGTTATGGTATTAATTTGTCTCTTTTAGGAGGTTCTGTAATGCAACGTTATTTCTCCCGTCGTAAATTTCTAAAGACCGCTGCGGCCGGCAGCGCCGCCCTGGCAATGTCCGCCAGAAGTTACTCCCGCGTCATCGGCGCCAACGATAGAATATCAATCGGCATCTTAGGTTGTGGCGGCCGGGGTCTTGGCGCTCATATGCCGGGCGTGCACAAACACGTTGAGAGCGAGAATTTTGAAATCACAGCCGTGAGCGATCCCTGGCGGCTTCGCCGGGAGGCTGCCGCGGCCCAGGCCAAAGAATGGTACGGACGCGAGGCGCGAAAGTTCTCATCATATCGCGACCTGGTGGCCTTGAAGGACGTGGACGCTGTTATGATTGCCTCGTGCGACCACCAGCACACTACACATCTTAAAGCTGTCGCCGAGGCCGGTAAAGATGCCTACTGTGAAAAGCCGCTGGCGAGGAGGCTTGACAGACTCCGGGATGCCTGCGACGCCGTGAAAAAGGCGAAAATCGTTGTTCAGATTGGAACGCAGTTACGAAGCTATCCTACCTTTACCGGGTGTCGTGAGCTTTACAAGACGGGCATCCTCGGCACGGTAGGGCGCATCGAGCAGTGCCGGAACAACGAGCGGCCCTACTGGTATGGTTACGTTAAGGACGTCAAGGCCGAGGACGTGAACTGGGAGGAATTCCTGATGGATACCCCTTTCCAGAAGTTTGACCCGGTATTGTATTCGGGCTGGTATGGTTACAGGCTGTTTTCCGATGGGCCGGTTCCGGGGTACGCCAGCCACTTCATCGACCTTGTGCACTATATTACCGGCGCGAAGTTCCCCAAGAGCTGTGTCTGTCTGGGCGGCACTTTTACCTGGAAGGATGAGCACAACTTTACCTGCCCCGACCATGTTCAGGCCTTGTGGATTTACCCGGAGGGATTTATGGTCAGCTACTCGACGAACTGCGGTAACGGCAGCGGCAACAGCTTCAAAATCTTCGGCGACCAGGGTGTGATGGATATGGTCAACTGGAATGCGCCTTTTATATCCGCCGAAGGTGGAGGTAAAAGGAG
>JBDRTM010000634.1:0-19282 GCA_043824065.1 Planctomycetota bacterium
AATATTGATGATTTGATACTTGGTAATATAAAGTGACCCATTGTCGAGTCAGGTATTCGTAAGAGTGCCGGAGGACAAGTTTGCGATAGCGATGTAGTCTTCGGCGCCGAGCTGTTCGGGACGTTGTGCTGGATTTATGGAACATCGCTCAAAGATTTCGGGCCAAATGTCAATAAAAAAGGGGGCCTATCCCAAATCGGTATAAGCCCCCAAGTTAATACAAATCTGCTGTATCAACCATGCAATTAACTACTAAATCTCGTCTTAATTAAGGAAGTTGTGTAATTCATTCGAAAAAGCGTAATGGTGCCACGAATCGGCTGTTTTGAAAGCGTCGAACGTAAAGCTCATTTCCGTGCTGGTAGCGGTGTACGTATACTTGATGAGCTGTCCATTACCGGAGCCGGCGCCGTTTTGATCAACGCGCGTCGGATTGCTCGGATTATCGCCGGGCGTAATGTCCACGAAGCGGAGTCCTGCCCCACCGAATCCGACCGTGTAGAACGTCGTAACATACTCAGTGTTGGGCACTAGACCCATCAGGGTAAGCACGGGATGGTTGTTGTCCTCGTCGCCGTAGAAGAAGCCTCTTGCAAGGGCTGCACTGTCACCGGCGACGGTGACAGGGTTCGTTGTGTCGAAGACGTTTGCAGCGCCGGTCAGTGTCCAGTTGGTTCCAGAACGATTTGTATCGCGCTCGAAATATACACCGTTGCCCGCGAAGAATGGTTCACCGTCGGTACCTTCGCCGGTAAATTTTCCGGTGTGCGTATAGGTCTTGCTGCTGCTTATCCCGGAATCGCCATCGCCGGTCCATGGATGGACGGAGAATGTGCCAACCGTCGGTGCCGGTTCTGGTGGCGAAGGATACAGACCAATATCGTCAAAGTACATTGTACCTGAGCCGCCAGCCTGCGGATTGCTCTTATCGCCGAGACCAAGGGCAATAGTATTGACGTTAGCAAGGTTCACGCCCTGGTCTGCAAACGCTTGCAGGTCAATATTCCATTGTGTCCAGGTAACTATCTGTGCTGCATCAGGATTATCATGAGCGACCACCGCGTTGCCATTGAGAGCAACATACATCGGCTCAGCAGCATTGTCCGAATTGCCCCTGAACCAAATTGTCAACGTGTTAACATCTTTCTCGGTCCAGTCACGCGGATAACTCAACGTAAGCTCTACCTCTGAATACTTGAAAAAGCCCTGTTTATTGTTGTCATAGAATAACGGCATTGCTTGCCTGCCTTTGTGAACGATAGTTTCCTCGGTGTAAGAACCAGTGTTTTCATCACCAACAGCTGAGCCGGTCCCATTACCGGCAAAGTAGGGTTCAGTACTCGGTGTGCCATAGCCAAGCCCATCTTTCCATGCGTACCATATCTGGTTTTCGCCGGTGTCGTAGTCCTCAAAGTCGTCCACAACCAGATACTCCTGCGTGCTAAAGTCCCAGATATCACCTTGCCATGTTGCGGGGATCTCGGCCTCATTGACCTCATCGACCCGCCAATAGTAAGTTTTTCCTAAATCGAGGACTAACGGACCATAGCTGGTTTCGGTCACGGTCGTAACAGGGGCAGTACCGTCTATCACGGCCTGCCGGTCGTCGCTGAAGTACACATCGTGTTTGGCTGCCTCTCTTCCCGCTCTCCAGCCAAGGGTCGGATCCAGGCCCACATCTATTGCCCCTGAATCCGGGCTGGGCTTTCTTGCCTGGACCGGTATGAAGAAGAAGCGAACCTCACTGAGACCATATTGGTTCAGGATGCCACCCCAGTTGCTGTTAGCTGTAAGCCTAATGTACTTCGCTGACACGCCACCAAAATCAATAGTGGTATTGTGTGCATAGTCTGGTGTGCCAGTAGCCCGGGCAAATTCATGAGTATCGCTCAATGTCGTATAGTCTGTGCCATTGACCGAATACTCAATCGTAACATCTTTGAGCCCGAAACCGACAAGAGGCTCAAGGGAGCTGTTGTGGTTCCACACCAACATCTGATGCAGTCTGTAAGCCTTGTCGAACTCATATTGGATCCACGTTGGCAACTCTGCTGTGCCACTGCTGAGCCACATATCCGCAGTCTCCATCGAGTGCAGGTCGTCGGAATTCAGCCCGGAGCCGTTGATCGTATTTGCAGGTCCCTCACCTTCACTATTAGAGCTGGAGGCAGTGGCCGTGATATGCCCTTCGGCAAGCAGGTAGGCAATCGGCTCAACAGTAAAACTCCAGACATTACCTTTGAAGATGGTGTAGTCGGGCGCCGCATTGACATCATCGATACGCCAATAGTAAGTCTGGCCCAACTCCAATCGATCGAGGGCAAGGGTGTTCGGGTCTTGCCGGCCCAGATAGACACCAACAGGATCCTCGGTCGGGGATGCACTATTGACATCGTCGAAACTGGTTCCGAAGTACACATCGTGCTTGTCGGCATAGTCTCCCGGCATCCAGCTAAGCACCACATCATCCCGCGGCCCATCTGTCGCCCCATTAGCAGGATCAGGAAGGCTTGCGAAGATATACGGCCGGACTTTTTCATTAGAGAAGGCGTAATGATGCCACGACATGTTGCTGCCTAGTTCATCGAAAGTCAACGTAAGCTTTCCCGAACCCGGCGCCGTATAAGCATACTTCAAAAGCAGCCCGTTGCCCCCGCCGTACTTGTCCTGATCGATTTGAATAGCAGAGCCGGGAGCGTCGTCGGCGGTAATATCGACAACGCGACCGCTGTCTTCGAATCCCTTGGCGTAGAGCATGAGAATATACTTCTGTCCCTTCGTCAGGTTGCTCAGTTCCAGTATCGGATGCACCACCCCCGCGGGATCGTCACCGTATACAAAAAACGTCAGCAAATTAGCCCCGCTGCCGATCACATTAGTCCCATGCTGTGAGCCAAAGCTATGGGGTATATTCGACAGCTTCCAGTCAACGCCCTGATTGTCTCTATCACCCTCGAACCACACGCCGTTGCCTGCATAGAAAGGTTCTCCTTCAGTGCCCATAAACTTACCCGTGTGGGTATAGATTTTATCCGCACTGATACCCGAATCAGCGTCGCTCGTCCAGGGCGATACCGTAAAAGTTCCCGCCTGGGCCCTACTCACGCTTAAAGCCATCATCGCCAGCATTCCTAAAATCAATTTCTTAGACATAATAGTCCTCCTTCAAAAAAATTAAAATAATTAGGAGTTATGCTTTGGTTACACACCAAAATACCCGTTGTCCTCAACAAGCAGCAGGCGTTACAATATAGCTTAAGCACGAAACACGAAATCCGAATTTAAAACAATTGACTTCAATTGTTACAGAGCACTCTACATCTAACGCTGCTCTTGCTTGTCTCAGGCAACTTCAAACAAAACGACCGATAATAATTTTCACATTCTCTACCTTTACACTTTATTTATATCTGCCCAGGGTAATTTTATTGACACCACCTCCTTTCTCCAACAGCACAATAGGCAGGAAAAACCCTGTTTGCTAACGGTTCGGTGTATAACCTAATTTCCCCCACACAGCCTTCTGCACCTTGTACAAATCCTGATTGCCTGGAGAAGATTGACCGCCGGACTTTTGCCAGGCATCATACCAGGCATCATAGCCCTTCTTCGCGAAAACTATAGTACGCGGGTCTTTCCACTTCCAGTATTCACTATGACCATCTGCGAATGAAAAGTTTGTCCCGTCACCGTGTCGGGCCGGAATCTTATCCCACCATTGCTCCCGGTCATACCAAATGGTCCAGCTCGATGGACTCAATTGGCCCTCATCAACAAAAACAGCCCTTTGGCCTGGCCTGTGAATCTGCATCCTATTTTTAAGTATCTGCCCTTCAGCCCCGGGTATCGCGTCATGACCATTCATAGCATCAACTATGGCATACGTTATCACCTCTCCGCGCACACCGGTCGGACACTTGTAGAGCTTTAAGTTCGGACAGTATGGAAATAACAACCCGGTCTTGATACCTTCTATTCGTCTTTCTTCCGAAGCATCCCGGCCCGGCCAATATACCCAACAGGTGCCATCTTTGTTGTGGCCGCCGGTGCTTGTGTTGCCGCTAACCATCTTGCCATCGTTATCATCTGCATACATAATCCATGCCAGTGTCAACTGCTTGACATTGCTAAGGCAAGCCGCACGTTTGCCCTGCTCTCTGGCCCGATTTAGAGCCGGCATCAAGATGGCCATCAATACCGCAATGATAGCGATTACCACTAAAAGCTCGATTAGGGTAAAAGCTTTCCGTTTGCCCATAACAACACTCTTCAACTTTCTACTGACGTTCCCTCTACCATTCTGTACGATGCGCAAGAGCGCCCTTCTGTTCTGTTAATTCAGCATTTTTACGCTAATTTAGCGTGATATTACCAGACCTTGTATTATACATCAAATCTGAATTTCCTGCAAGATTAAATTTCGATTGAATATATTAAAAACGTCGGGTAGTTTATAAGAGAGTAACCTGTCTGTTTCGATACGTTCATAACCGGGGGTAGGATAGAATATCAACTCAATGGAATTTACCAAAAACCTTATTTTTTAGCGAATATTGATGATTTGATACTTGGTAATATAAAGTGACCCATTGTCGAGTCAGGTATTCGTAAGAATGCTGGAGGACAAGTTTGCGATAGCGATGTAGTCTTCGGCGCCGAGCTGTTCGGGACGTTGTGCTGGATTTATGGAACATCGCTCAAAGATTTCGGGCCAATTTATGCCCTCGGTATTGTCAATTTTTGCGAGTTTGCCACGGGCCAATTTGCTGCAGGCCATAAGGGTCTTACGGCGATGACCCATAAAAAGATGTACGGTCTGACTGAAGAGCTCCATATTCTCAATACGCTTTAATTTTGCTTCTTTGTGGACAAAGCTTACCATTGCCGAATCAACCTGCGGCTGAGGCCAAAAAACCGTCGGCTTCAAAACCCGGATAGTTTTCACATCGCCGGCAGCACTCAAGAATATACTCAGGGTGCCGTAATCACTGGAAGCCGGGACGGCCGTCATTCGGTCGGCAACTTCCTTCTGGACGGTAACGTACATAGCGTCTGCTGTTACAGGACCTGTAACCAGATTCAGCATCGTCGGCGAGGCGATATTGTAAGGCAGATTTGCCACTAACAGGATTCGGCCATGATATTTTTTACGAGCCGACTCCAGTGCGTTTGTAACAGTATGGCTGAGGGTGTTTTTGTTTTCAAGAATATCAGTGTTGATAAGCTCGATGTTTTCTACGTTTGCGAGCCGGCTTTGTGCAATTTCGGCCAGTGTCCGGTCAAGCTCAACAGCAATGACCATACCGGCTTTTTCGATTAGGGCCTCAGTTAAAGAACCTGTGCCGCAGCCGACCTCGAGCACAATATCGTTATTGTTAATGTTCGCCGAATCGACCAGCAGTCGCATCAGATTCAGGTCGATGAGAAAGTGCTGGCCGAACCGTTTGTTCGGACGAACGCCTGCCGAGACAAGCAACTGCTGGATTTGCCTTTTTGTCTGCATCAGAATTAAGAATTTAGAATGTAGAATTGTACATGTTCGGATTTACTCAGAAGCTCGAGACTTTTTTACGATAGTCGTAAGGATTGCGATCAGTTCGTTTGACTCTTTGGTCAATTCGCTTAACCTCTCCAACACCCTTTTGCTCAGCTAAAAACTGATACAGTTTAACGATTCGACAGGCAAATGAAAAAGCTCTTTTCTGGATATCCCTCTCTTTGGCTTTGCCCTCATTATCGTTCATTGCCTACTTTCGTTTCTAAATTCTCAATTCTGAATTCTGAATTCTTTTTTGTTTTGGCCATTTGTATTGCAGTTGTTATGGCTGATTTCATGCCGGTTGACTCGGCAATGTTTTTACCTGCGATATCGAAAGCTGTTCCGTGAGCAGGTGATGTTCTTATAATCGGTATTCCGATGGTTACATTGACCGCCTGCTGGAAATTGAGCAGCTTTACAGGTATCATACCCTGGTCGTGATACATTGCGACGACGCCGTCGAATTCACCGTGGACAGCCCGCAAAAAGAGGGTGTCGGCCGGGAATGGGCCTTGACAATTTATGCCCTGATGTTGTGCCAATGAAATAGCAGGTGATATTATGCGCTGTTCTTCATCGCCGAATTGACCGCCCTCGCCGGCGTGTGGATTTAACGCGGCAACGCCGATCTTGGGATTGTCAATGTGAAAATATTCCTTCAATGCCGTATCTAATAAATCTATCGGCTCGAAGACACAGCCGATAGTGAACTTGTTCCTGACTTCGAACAGTGCTTCGTGAATTGTTGCCAGCGCCAGTTTTAGCGGGCCGGCGATAAACATCATCACCTTTCGTTTGGATTTGCAGCGAGCGGCTAACATTTCGGTGTGGCCGGGCCATTCAGCGCCGGTCAGCTTCCAGCTTGTCTTACTGATGGGCGCGGTTACTACGGCATCTATAATACCTTCTCGCGCAGCGTCAATGGCATCAAGGCAGAACCTTATGGACGCCTCACCGGCTACGTTGCTGGGACCTCTGACCCAGGACGGAACGGAATACTCATCGTAATCAGCGACAACAACTTTATAGGGGTACTCACGACTGATTTTTTCGTGCTGATGCCTCCCCCAGAACGGCTCAATCTCAGCGGCGTCGGCGGCGTAACAAAGCTGTTCGTTCATACCGAAGACAATAAATTTCGCAGCCCGACGGATATTCGGGTCAGCCAGCGCCTTGACAATAATCTCCGGCCCGATACCGGCGGCATCGCCCATCGTTATGCCGATGACCATCTGCTCAGCTATCGAATTATTGCCGTTAGTTTTCATAATGTTGTTTAGCCACCAAACCCCACGTAAAACGTGGGGCTAAATATTTAGTGCCGTTTCTAAAAAGTGAGTGTAACATCCTATGCGTTCTGTCAGTCCGACCGAAGGCACGACTTTGTCGTGCTGAAGCGGAGGAATCTATTTTAACAGCTTCGCCGAAGGCGAATCAAAAAGTTAAACTTACTTATTGGAAACGGCATTAGCCTGCGGTTTCGCCGCAGGTTTTAACCCACTGGTTAAAAGCCTAATTCTTTTAGTTTTTCGGCTGTTAGGGACTGCTTCTGTGGCAAAATCTTCTCAAGTTGTGTTTTTATCGTCTTTACTATTATATCAGTTTCGATATTTACCTCATAACCAATCTTTACTCTACTTAGGGTAGTTTTGTTCAGCGTCTCAGGTATCAGGGCGACGCTGAAGCTGTTCTGGTCGATACTGGCTATCGTCAAAGAAATTCCGTCCACGGCGACCGAGCCCTTGACCACCATCGCATTGAGTAATCCGGGCCCGGCAGCAAACTTCATATCGGCAAATTGGCCTCGTTTGTCGATTGCTTTTATTGTTGCTGTGCCGTCAATGTGCCCCTGGACAAAGTGTCCGCCAAATCGGTCCGCAGCTTTGATAGCACGTTCGACGTTGACCTGCGATGAGGGCTTTAATTTGTCCAGCGTTGATCTTGCCAATGTTTCGCCGCTGAGCTCGAAAGTCGCAATGCTGCCTTCGAGCCTGGCAATAGTCAGACAGACCCCGTTTATGGCTATACTATCGCCGATTCTGCCATCGTCGGCCAACTCGCCTAAATCTACGCTCAGCAGCATTGTGCTTTCGCTTCGGCGAACCGACATTACTGTGCAAACAGCCTCTATTAGCCCTGTGAACATCTACGATTGATTCCGCCACAGGCGGATCTCCGATATTTATTATTTACTCCGCCAAAAAACGGCGAATCTACGATATTGACTATTGATAAAACAAAACTAAACGCTAAAATTGATTATAAGTAACAAATAACCAATAATCAATAGTCAATAATCAATATTGGAAAGGGGTGGGACAATTATGAATACATTCTGGCTGAAAATAGCAGGGCTGGCCGTTCTCGTTGTGGTCGTGATCGTCGGTATAACTGTTTTTACGTCCTCTGAACCCAAGCAAGCTCGTGAACAAGAACCGAAACCGAGGGAAAAGACTGTATATGACCAGTGGGAAGAGGACGAGAAGAAATTAAGTGCCGAGCCGCAGTATCAAGAGCCGCCGGCCACAACCCCCCCGGTGCAGCAGACCAGGCCGGTCGCGCCGACGAAGCCCGAATTTAAGAAGCTCAGCGAGATAGAGGACATTCAAGCGCAACAACTGTGGGAGTGGGTTAAGAGCCAACGGAAAATGGGAAGGCTGCCGGTTATGGGTTATGGACAGATGGTCAAAACCTGCCGCGACATTATCCGGAGGTGGCCGGAGAGTGAATACGCCTTCTACGCCAAAAGAGCACTTGCCGATTTACCGGAGCGGTACCGTAAAATGTATAATATAACCGAAGAAGAAATCGACCTTGGGAATTTGAAATAAGGAAAAATCGAAAAGATTCGTGGAGGAATCCAAAGATGAGCAGCACCACATCGGTTGCCAGTATACCTGTGATTTCGATAACTGCTGATTGTCTGCCCCAGGCGTGGGAAAAGGCTGTCTTAGCTGTTTGGGATAAGGGCTTTGAGGTTAAGACTCAGTACGATAAGCCCCAGGACCCGCCGAGCAGAGACGCAACCGTTATGATTACCGTTACCGACCCATTCAACGAGCCGAGGATTCACAAGAACTTCCCGGGTGGGCCTGAGGAGCTTGAGTCGTATCGGCAGGAAGTGGTCAACGGCATCCACGACCATTGGATTGACCCTGCTGCGGGTAAGTGGACTTATACATATCACGAACGTCTGTTTTCATATTGTCCGGTGGAAGATATACGAAACGCTGATTCTCCGAAGCCATTCAGGAAAGTGAACCAGATTCAGTATATTATTGATTACCTCTCACAGGCCGGGCACAGCCGCAGGGCCCAGGCGATAACCTGGATGCCGTCGGCAGACCCGGTAACAGATGACCCGCCCTGCCTTCAGAGGATATGGTGCCGGTTAGTAGCAAACCAAGCGGGCCGGCTTTCGCTCAATATGAACACGCACTGGCGCAGCAGAGACCTCTACAAGGCATGGTTTATGAATGTCTATGCACTCACCGACCTTCAAAGAATAATCGCCGAAGCGATAGCCGAAAAAACAGGTGTGCCGGTGAAGGTAGGCAGGTATGTCGATATAAGCGACTCGCTGCATATTTACGGCAGTTATTTTGATGAGGTTGCCCCGGAGATAGAAAAGATGCGGCAAAGCTCATTTCGCCAGCGGGCGTGGGAGAGCACTCATCCTGCTTTTGAGATGATGACATTAGAGACAAGGGAAAAATTAGCACAGAATCCAGACTACTACGCAAAACCAAAAAGTTAAAAGGGTTCGTGGTTGATAGCCAAAAAGCTTCTAACAAAGTGAATGTTTGCTCTTATTGTCATGCTGAGTGAAACGAAGCATCCGGCCAACGAAAAGGATTAGAGATTCTTCGCTACACTTCGTTCCGCTCAGAATGACATTCGAGTCATTTTGTTAAGAGCTTGCTCTGTTGAAAACGTACAAAACTTGTCATTCTGAACGAAGCGCAGCGAAGTGAAGAATCTCTTTCTCGTCAAAAATCAAGGAGTCATCGCTCGCCTGCGACGAAATCAGGATGGCATCTGCGAGCCTTTCAACAGAGCATTAAGATCTCTAAAGGCTACGAGCTATAAACTGTAAAGAAGGGAGAAAATATGGCTTTAATTGTTAACGGCGAAAAAATTGAAGATTCGGCGATACGGCAGGAAGTTGAACGCTTAAGACCGGATTACGAAAGAGTGTTTTCCGACCAGGACCCCAAAGAGCAAGAAGCTCAACTGGCTGACTGGTCCAGAGAAAACGTGATTGAAAGGATTTTAATCAATCAGGAAGCAAAAGAGAACGGCGAGAATATTCCGGAAGCCCAAATCGAATCTGCTTTGGCCAAGCTAAAAGAGCAATATGCAGACCAGGAGCAACTCTACAAAGTACTTGGCCTCAAGGATGATGAAGATATCAAAGAGTATATCCGAATGCAGATGAGAGTTGAGCAGAGGCTGAACGAAGCCTGCAAAGACTTACCGGGGCCGTCGCAAGCTGCCATCCAGGAATACTATGAGGAAAATAAGGAACAGTTCAAATCCGGTGAGCAAGCCAGAGTGGCCCATATAGTAAAATATGTGAACTGGCAGACGGACGAAGAGACTGCTTATAATGCGATAAAAGAGGCACATGACGAATTGAAAGACGGTGCAGCCTTTGAGGTAGTGGTTGATAAACATACCGATTGCGCCGACAGTGGTGGTGACTTAGGCTATGTTATGAGAGGGCAAATGGTAGAAGAGTTCGAGGACGTAGTTTTTAATTTGGGCCTCGGAGAGATTAGTGACGTTTTTCGCACCCGTTTCGGCTTTCATATAGCCAAGGTGTATGACAGAAAGCCGGCCGCTGTGTCCGAGCTTGAAGAAGTAAAAGGCGAGATAGTGAACGCGCTTAAGGAACAGATGCGAGGAAAAGCTATCGATGAGTTTATAGATGGGCTGAAAAATAAGGCCAAAATCGAAGAGATCTAAGCAGGCTTTTAACAAGGCTAAAAACAGTGAATGAATAGGGGCACGAGTTATAGGCCCATACCACAAATATGATTTTCGGCCCCAGATTTTTCTTGCCATCAATCGAGTTTTTTCCGCTCTTATTTTTGTGTGCACTTAGTTTTATCGGGCGGTTAAAAAAAACAAAAAAGTAGTTGTATTGATTTGCCTATTGAAGGTTTTCATATTAAACTTTAAATGTAGCATAAAGGAAAGAGCAAAAATGATGCTAATAAAGCTGTCACATTACGTGAAGGCTTTGTACCAGACCTAAGGGGGGTGCATATAAGTTTCTTTCCGAGTTGGCCTCTGCGTTCTCTGCGCAGAGGCCTTTTTTTCAATAAAAAAACGCCGGTAAAAAAGATGTGAGTTTTTCTTGTCTTTTCTCCTTAGTGCTTATCAAGCCATAAATTAAGAGCGGCAACATAAAATTTAACAACTTCTGATGCAGACAAAATTGACCGCCTGCTCAAGATTTTCTTTGACATACTATATGTTGTGTGTAAAATAGACAAGCTAACCAGATGTAGTGTTGTCTTGATGGGCTTCAAAGAGTGTGTCCGCCCGTCGGGAGTTTGCACGAAGTGGATAGCCGTCTCGTGGACTGCTAATCACGAGGTTAGAAGTGTATCTCAAACACAATATGCAGTACGAGATGCGAGATACAAAATGAGATGTCCCTTTTGCAAGGAAGACCGGGATAAAGTTGTTGATTCGCGTTCAAGCGATGGTGGAAGATTAATCAGACGCCGGCGTCAATGCCTGATGTGTAAAAGGCGTTTTACCACCTATGAGAAGATAGGCGAAAGCTTTAAGCTCTACGTGGTGAAAAAAGATAACTCTCGGGTCCCTTATGACAGAGAGAAAATCATCAGCGGCTTGCAAAAGGCCTGTTATAAGAGACCTGTCTCGACAGAGCAAATTCGACAAATAGCCGACAAGGCTGAGGAGAATATATTCCGGAATTTCGACAAGGAGGTCTCATCAGCCATTATCGGTGAAAGAGTAATGAAGCAGCTTCGCAGGGTTGACAAGGTGGCGTATATTCGTTTTGCAAGTGTCTATCGTGACTTCAGGGATGCAGGTGAATTGATTAAGGAAGTCAGTCAGGTAATTACTGAAACGGAGCCCAGCGGCCGGCAGATACTCTTTGATTGGTAACAAGGGTTCTGCAAGATGGAAATTAGGCATACTTTGAAAAGAATAACCTTTCACTTTTTATTGGCAACTTTTGCATGGAGGCAAAAAGAAGGTGATGCAAACGCAGCTTAAAGTTATAAAAGCCGATGGCAGCGTCGAGGAATATGCGCACACCAAAGTGATGGGGACTATCAATAACGCTCTTGATAAGATTGGACAGGCGGATGTTTACATTGCAGAACAGCTCGCCGAGGTGGTAACATACTTTCTTTATCACCGACAAAACCGTCGCAGCGCAACCAGTAGCGAGATATTTTCCATAATCAAGGCGGTTCTGACAGCCATCAGCTATGAAGATGCTGCTATCGGGCTAAATGAGCATCATTTCGAGCGGAGGCTTAAGCGTTCCCGAACTGAGGTTGTCTCGATTGATATTCAGGAGCTGACAGATGCTGAGCTGCTTGCCGGGACAGAGGGAACCAACAGCAGATGCCGATGGGACAAGTCCAGAATAGTCGAGGACCTGGTAACAAAGTATGACCTCTGCCAGACAACGGCACGGGCCATTGCTTCGATGGTTGAAGAGAAAATCTTCAATATGGGAATTAGCCTGGTTCCGAGCAGTTTGATAAAGCAGCTTGTCCTGGGCGATACCGCCACAGTACTTCGCGCCCAGCGACAATTGCAAACCGTTTAAGTCTATTATTGGACCTTGTTTTTGAATGGTTGTAGAGGAGAGCGGTTATAAAAATAGCATCTCGTTTTTCTATCTTTTCCTTATTCTGTTAATTAAATACAGTATTATTTAGTAAAACTTAACCATCCGCAACACAAGGACTTACATAAAATTTATTGCAAGTTTTTTAACTAAATTTAACTAAAATATGATAAGTTTAGTTAAACTTAGGATAAGTTTAACTGAACTATTACTTGGTTTATTTAGCAAAGAATCCATTTGGGCTCCCTGCTCAAGGTATTATTCCTCTTATAAAAAACGATCTCTGGCGAAACGTAACTACATTCAGTTACACCCGTTATGAGGTTACTGTAGGCAGGACTATAAGGATTTAGCCAATATTTTTTCTGTGCCAACCTTGACAAAAGTGTATTTTTAGGTATAATATTAAATATATGATCATTGTTACCTATCATCGCACCTAATTTTTGCTGAACAATGTAGAGTTATCCCGATACATAATAATATAGTGATAAAAAAAAATATTATTTGTGGATGCAGAGAATAAGGTCGAATCATGCCATTTAAGTTCAACTACAAAAAAACGTTGCAAGCAGTTGCTTTTCTTCTCCGCAGATCCGGCCCATCAAAAAGCGACAACTATCTGCGGTTGATAAAATTACTTTATATCGCTGATAGAGAAAGCTTGAGGGAGATAGGAAAACCTATCACTGGCGACCGAGCTGTTGCAATGAAGCAAGGGCCTGTGTTAAGCCATGTGTTGGATTTGATCAAAGGTCAGAGTTACAATTCTCCTGACTGGGAAAAATTCATCATACAAGAAAATTACAACATCCGCTTGATTAATGACCCAGGCATTGAAGAACTTTGCCCTTATGAGATCAAAAAACTTCAAGAAGTCTGGGATAAATATCATTCAAATGGCGAATGGGAAATGGTTGAGATAACACATGAATTTCCAGAGTGGAGAAAAAATGATCCGGGTGATTCATCAAAGAAAATTCCTCTTGCGGATATCCTGGAAGCTGTCGGACAACTGGATGCCCTTGGAGCCATTGAGCAAGAGGCAAAAGAATCTGTTGCTTTTGACAACTTTTTTGTGGAATAGCGCCCTATGTCTTTTTCCATGGGCAATACATTCATAAACAAATCACAACCCAATCTTCCCGAACACTTATGGATGATTATCTCATATGTAAAGCAGCCCTTGAATGAAGTGGTTATAGTCAATTTCACAACTTTCGATAATAAAAGATTCAAGTTGTGTATTGGATAAAGGTGAGCATCCTTTCGTTAAGCATAGAACGTCTGTCAATTATTATGAGGCAAGAATTGTCTCCTCAGAGAAACTCACTCAACTTGAACGCTACGGCTCAATAACTCGAAAAGAAGACCTAAACGATGAGGTTTTGGCTAAGATACTGGAAGGAGCCGCTATCTCACCTTTTCTGAAGCTTGGAATACGAAAATTTCTTGAGGACCAAAATCTTATCTAAGCTCCCCACTCTCAGGAATAAATCATTTTCCACTTTCCATCAAAGTCTTCGTGCGGGTGAGGATTTTTTCCGGGGATTCGTCCGGCTCGATGTCGAGCCAGTGAACGTTCTTGAAGGTTTTAAACCAGGTACGCTGATTCTTGGCTAAACGTCTGGTGTTCTTCTTTATAAGTTCGATTGCCTCTTCCAGCTCAATTTTGCCGTTTATATATTCGATTATCTCAGCATAGCCGATAGCGCATCGGGCCTGTTTGCTCAAAGGTTTTTCTTCAGCTAACAGGGCTTTGACTTCATCAACAAAGCCGGCGGCAATCATCTTTTTGACCCTGCTGTTAATCCGTTTGCTCTCTTCGGTTTTTTCTCTCCGCAAGCCGATTATCTTCCAGTTGTCTTTGGTGTTGCGCTTATCCCATTGCTTCTGAAGGCTTGAGATGGGTTTGCCCGTGAGCTGGTAAACCTCCAAAGCCCGGATGATACGCTTGGAATCGTTGGGATTTATCCGCTTGGCGGCTATGGGGTCAATTTTCGTTAACTCGCGATGAAGTTCCGCTAAACCTTCCGCTTCTGCACGCGAATTCAGTTCGGCCCGTATTTGCTGATCAGTTCCCGGGCCTTCGAAAAGGCCATACAGCAGGGCCTTTATATAAAGAGCGGTTCCGCCGACCGCGATAACAGGCATATTACGGCTCTTTATCTGCTTCATCGCTTCCAGAGCCGCCTCGCGAAATGCCCCGACACTAAAAGATTCGCTCGGCTCGACTATGTCGATTAGATGATATTTGACGCGCTGACGTGCCTCTTGTGGCGGCTTGGCGGTGCCGATGTCCATTCGCCGATAGACCTTCATCGAGTCGATACTGATTATTTCAGCACCCAGACTTTGGGCTAAATCAAAAGCCAATCGGCCTTTACCTGATGCAGTAACGCCAAGAATCAGAACCATTTTTCCATTTACTATTTACTATTTACTATTTTCAATAATCGATAATCAATGCTCAATTGTCAATATGCTTTGTAGAAAACTCTATGGTTGTCATTCCTTCGCTTTGCTCAAGGACAGGTCTGAGCGGAACACAGTGGAGCGAAGAATCTCTAATTTTTCGCTAAGGCCAGATGCTTCGCGGAGTTTATCCTTGAGCGAAGCGAAGGGCTCGGTATGACAAAGAAGGGTGCTCGGTAACAATGGACTTCAATGCCTTATTACACGAGAAGGCGAAATTTATTAATCATACCCTGGAGCGGCTTTTAGCTCCACAGCAGATAGACAGCAAATTGAAAGAAGCGCTCAAGTACACACTTGGGACGCCGGGCAAGCGGGTGCGCTCGGCGATGGCGCTGTGGTGTTGTGAACTTCTCAGCGGCCAGATCAATCGCAACGCTGAGATTGCAGCCGCGGCGATTGAAATGGTGCATACGTATTCGCTTGTTCACGATGATTTGCCGGCGATGGACGATGACGACCTTCGGCGGGGGCTTCCTACGTGTCATAAAGCCTTTGATGAAGCAACGGCTATTCTGACAGGCGATGCCCTTTTAACGCTTGCGTTTGAGATTCTGGCAAAAGAGATTGACCAGCCGACTACGTACGTCGTTAGACATGCTAACTTCAAGGATATCACAGTCCTAGCACCGAAAGCATTTCCTCGTTACTCAGGCGTTTTTGACTATCACGTACCATAGAAATAATAAAAATGAATCAGAATTTTCTGTCCAACATATAGTTTGCCCAAAGCAATAGAAGACGCTTGTACCGGGAGTCCGATATATCGTCCAAATAGGGAATGGCCTCTGAAATATAGTCGGCCGCGAGGTCCCTGGTTCTGCCTATACCGTTGAGTTCACAAAAAAGCTCGGTGATGGTCTGAACTTGGTCATTGGTAGCCAAGCGGTTACCCAAGGTTGCCACTATCGTCTCTCTTTGTGATTCATTAGCATTTCGTAAAGCCTCGTACACGATTACGGTCTTCTTGCCCTCTCTGATGTCTGAACCGACAGGCTTGCCAAGGGAAGCCTCATCACCCAAGATGCCTAATATATCGTCTTGAAGCTGAAAAGCTGTGCCGCATTTGCTTGAAAAATGTGTGATGGCTTGAACCTCGTCATCCTCAAAATTGCAAGTGTTCTTTCCTATAAGCGCCCCGGCCATCCCCGCGAATTCGTACAAAACACCTGTCTTGAGCCAGAGCATCTTTATTATTTTGCCCTCGTCGATATCCTTGAGCTCGGCAAGATCACGCATTCCATAACGGACGTCAAGCACTTCGCCAAAAATCAAGTTTCCAAGAACATAGGATTGCAAATGCTTTATCAGCTTCAATATCAATGTAGAGTCAATTCCGGACTCTAGTGCACAGTCAACGAAAGACGTTATGGCCCAGCCGTGTTGCATGTCCCCAGCAAGAACTGCAACGTCCCGCCCATACTCAATCGCAAGGTCCGCTCCGAGGTTCTGTCTAGATCGAGCAGAAGCACACATGGCTTCATGCACGGTTGGACCACCGCGGCGTAGCTTATCGTTATCAATGAGATCGTCATGAACCAAGGTCCAAGTGTGAAATAGTTCAACACCAGCAGCTGCAGGTACAGCGAGTTCCTCTCGATCCGGCCCACCAAGTGCACCAACCGCCATCAGTAGAACTGAGGGTCTCAGGCGCTTGGCTGGTCTGTCAATGTAACTGAAGACGCTCTCCAATATATCTTCGGGATTGAAATATGCTCTCATTTGGGTAGATTTCACTACAGAGTGGATTCTTTTTTCGACGTTGGATAGATATTGAAACAGCTCGTTGTACTGCATCGCATCTCCTTATATAATATCTCTCAGGACCCGTGTCTACAAAAAGCTTGTTCTTTGCAAAAGCTTTCTATTCCGCGATGTCAAAAAGTTCTGTAGATCCATTTATTGCTGCGGCCGTATGACCTCATTAAGTATCACTTTGCTTTTATCTGCTCAAGTCTAATTCCAAAGCATAGCTCAGTATGCAGTACCGTTACAAACGAACACACTCTTTTAGCAGAATGAGCATCTAACGGCAATCCTAAAAGTGTTGAAATTTCGCAGAAAAATGGAACCGATAGGGGATGGGGATTTTCGGGTGCTTGACCTTCAGGGCAAATCCCCGCTCTGCTTTTTGCCACAAAATGGCATTTTTAAGCCAAATTATAGCTTTAGGTTTTGAGCCTTTTGGGAAAAAAGCCGACACCCTGCGGCAATTGGCTATGGCCCTGCTGGAAAGAACAAAGTAATTAAAAAAATCCGACTCTGCATTCGATTTCACTTCTAATTTTTTTCACACCGAGCAATATGCCTTAATCAACGCATCCAAAGCACTTCCTCAACAAAAGCTGCATATCAGTATTGAAAACCTTGACTTTCAAACTGCATCGAAAAAGGGCATAGCCCATCCTGGTGATTGTATGGACTTCCGCCCTCCTTTCTCGGGAATGAAACAAAGAAAATGACACCGAAAATTGGTCAGTTTGATTAAGGAAAAAATTGGACATAAGCCGATACAATTAGTTGGTCTTTTTGGGGATACGCTATGACAATAGGGATTATTCCTTTTATAGCAACGTGGTTAATCCTTGCTGTATTGATTTGTTGGTTTGCTGGGGGACAAACAAACATATTCGGGCATCAGTCGATACAGCAGGAATGTTTTCCAAAAAAATACCATTCACCGATTCAAATCCGACCGCCGCCTATGACGGCTTGTGCGTTCAAAAGTTTTTTCTACTACGATGTATTCCTAATTACGAACCAACGGGCCATAAGCTTCTCGCTTACGGCCTTTTTTTATTTGTACGCTCTTGCTAATTGCCTTTGATATGCTGATACTGGGCAGAAACACTGGAACAGTAATAAAAAAAGAAGATAAAGGCATACTGGCTTAAAGAGAATATTTTCTTGTGTTTAGGCTTGATTTCTGGCTTAACCGTTATGATAAACCTCTGAAGAGAATCTTCCAGATTGCATTATCACAGGGATGTAGAACAATTTTGGTCGAGGATGAGCACGAAGATGTTGAGTATAAGAGCGAGTACAATTCATTCTATAAAAACCTTTTTAAAAAATATTCTGATAAAACTCAACGGCTTCACTTTTTTGCTTCAGACCTGGAAGTGGATGACCTTTCTAATCTTAGTAAGTTTCAGTCAGATTATTTGGGCTTTTGTGTTTTACGCCCCTTTCAAATGCAAAAGGTTGTAAATGCTGTAATAAAGCCCGTTGAAGACTATAACTACCCCCCGCGGTGGTTTATCTTGTGCCAAGACAACTTCCCAGTGGAGATAAAACTAAGTGGCGGAGACGTTCAAAAGCTAAACGCGAAAGGATTCCCGTTTATTCAACAAGATGGGCAACTTGGTCGTTGTGCACAGGCTTCCTTATTTATGCTTGACCGCTTTCTGGCCCCTCGTTTTGGCAGAAAGGCGCATTTTGTTAGTGAGATTGTCGAATTAGCTAACAAGGTGACAGAAACCAAAAGCGAAATTCCTGCCGAAGGCTTAAGTCCTGTACAAATTTCACGCGTGCTAAAAGAAATAGGATATAATCCTTTAGTATATTATTATGGAGATAAAATCCAAAGTCGGTTTTCACCTGAAAGAGTTATTTACCATTATATGGAATCGGAGATTCCAATTATAATAGGCTTTCGTGCGGAAGCCGGCTGGCATGCCTTAACGGTTATTGGGCATTCGTTTGAACCTGACATGTGGTGGGCTTTAGCTAAGGGGGAGTATTATGGTGGCCCTCCATCGGGGGGCCAGTATCACTGTAGTACGACATGGATTGAAAACTTTATTGTTCATGACGACAATCTCGGGCCATATATGACTCTTCCAAAATGGTTTATCTGGTCGAAAGCGAAAGATGGACTAATGGTTATAGTTCCTTTGCCACTTAACGTTAATGTACAGGGGGAAGATGTTGAGATATATGCTCAGCGGATGGTTTCGGATCCAGAGATTTTAAATTGGATGGCAAATATATCTGAAACAGATGTAGGGAAACAAACGAAAGAGTGGGAACAAGTTTTCTGGGAGCATCTTTCAAATAAAGACTTGGTATTAAGGACGTGCTTGGTTGATTCAAAGAAATTTAAAGAATGCTACGTGGCTGACCATCTGAAGACATTCTACAAAAGTTTACATATGCCTGATAAAATTTGGCTAACGGAGGTCAGCATACCTGAATTGTTCTGCCAGTTTCGGTTTAGGTTGGGAGAGGTGATTACCGATTCTACCACAAGTGTGAGGTTTGGCCATTCTTTTCTAGCAGTTCACTTGCCTGGAATTATAGCCACAAGAAATGCGAACACTGGAAAAAAGTCCTTTTACCCTATCAAAGGCGATGAACCTTTTAGCCATGTCATCAGGTCTGCTTCAGATTCTAATACTACATGCTAGCCCGAGTTTCCTACT
>JBDRTM010000635.1:0-9302 GCA_043824065.1 Planctomycetota bacterium
CATGTTCAAAAACCGCAGAGGCTTGCCCAGCTCGATAACCAGGCACAGCAAACCCGGCATAAGCAAAAGTGGGGCAGCAATGGCGGCGTTTTTTTCGATTCTTGCATACTTTTCGCCGCCAAAGAGCCGCAAGCCTGCTGCGGTCAGAAAGGCGCCAGCCCCCAGACCACTCAAGAAGAAGTATATCACTATTAGAGCACCCATTGCTTCGTGATGCTCAACATTGTAAACGATTACCTGGTCCATTTTAGACCTCCTTTCCAATGCGACCCGCCACGCCTGTGTCTGAGGCGATATAAAAAACGCGGGGCTCATTTCCGAGTTCCGGTTTGAGTACATGGACGGCTTCTCTGGCAACGAGCTTGGCGACTTCACTCTTTGGGTCGTTCAGGTCGCCAAAAATTCGTGCCCTGCCCTGACATGTGTTGACGCACGCGGGGACCGCGCCGTTATCCACCCGATGCACGCAGAAAGTGCACTTGTCAGCAACTTTCTTTTCGGGGTGTGAGAAGCGGGCATCGAATGGGCAAGCTGCTATACAAAGCTTGCACCCTATACACCGCTCCTCTCGAATCAGCACCACTCCATCGGCCCGCTGGTACGACGCTTTGGTTGGGCAAGCCTCTACACACGTTGGCTGGTTACAGTGGTTGCACAAGCGAGGCAGAAAATGCCGCTGCGTGTTTGGAAACTTGCCGCGTTCAATCTGCTTGACCCATGACCGCCAGACTCCCAATGGCACACTAAACTCTGACTTGCAGGCCACTGAGCAAGCGTGGCAGCCGATACATCTTCGCAAATCAATCACCATAGCGTAGCGAATACCCTTGTTAGCAGTTTCACCTCTTGCCAGGGCTTTGCCCGCGCCGGCCGAGGCAGCTAACGCTCCCAAGATGCCGACTTTGAGCACTTCACGCCGCTTATGGGGGCGCTCGTGCTCGGCGCTACACTGTCCAACATTATTGTTTTCTCGTTTTTTCATTTCCGTTACCTTTCTATAAAACGTTTATTTTACGATTGACTTATCCTCAATTTCCAATCTATGAGCCAGATGCCTTTGCAATAGACTTAGCAATCTATTTTTGAGACGAAACGCAGTAACCACGGAACCAGAAACACTGGCCTTACCGGCAAAGAACGCGGCGTCTGCATCCATCCGGCCTGAAAGAACCGACCAAAGAACCTGTTCGGTAGCTCGAATCTTGACGTCGAAAGGTTCATCGGTGTAAGGGCGCACGCGCACGCCTTTTTTGCTCAATTCGATCGTGAACTCGCGCTCGGTGTCTGTGGCACTGAGAACGAGGGTGATGCCCTTAAACCCGGCAACCTGCTTAATGAACTGTGGGTCGCGGTTCATTATCTCGACAAGCTGATTCACTTCAAGGATAATGTCATTACTCTGCAAGTTCCGGCGCCAATCCTCCCTGGCAAAGTTGTTAGTATCACAATGGCGCCGGTTTGATTCCTTCTGCAGCCGCCCATCGGGAAGTACGCAGGACCGGGAACGAGTCTCTGTGCTTGCCGGCGGCATGTTCGGTGATTCATAAATCCACCCAGCTTTTCCAAGAAACCATCCATTGCAAAGCCCCGTGGGAGAAATCGCCTTCAGCTCTTCGGCGGCATCCCGACAATCCCTGCGATGCTCCAGCACATCCCGATATATACGCACGATACGGCCAGTATGGTTCCACTGAGGCAGGACCCGCACAGTATTGACACCCGCCTTGGCCAGTTGCGGGAGATATTCTACTAAGCAGTAGGTCGCAGCCGAGAGTGTTTGTGGGCCCTCGATGCGAAACAGAGGCCGGTCGCCTGCCTCCAATACCATTCCTTCGGGATAACGCCGGCAAAGCTTTCCACATCCGTCGCCATTGCGCCCCAGTGAGCGTGCCGTCTGGCAAGCGGCGGATATCGCAATTGGTATGTGTCCGTGGACAACAACCTCTGTGTCCACTGTGCACCTCTTCGCAATGGTGGCAACTGATTGAGAGCTAAGTTCACAAGGCAACGTTATTCTCTTGACCTTACGTTCTGCCAGAATATCTGCAGCAGCTGAGTTATATACGTTAAGAAATATACCCGTTACGGCCGGGTAACGACGGGCGAACCCAAGGAATGCAGGGCTGTTGATCTCTATGCGCTGGACCCGTTGTGCAAGGTCTCTGAAGGCACGATATTGCCTTTCATCTGTTACAAGGGTCAACGAGGATGCATACACCTCCTTGCCGGCTCGTGTAAACTCGTCGCATATCCTACCCAAGAAATCAGGCGAAAAACATGAACGACACCCACAAATTGTCTCTCCCAGATATACGTAATCGGCGGGACTTTGAGCCAGCTCACGATAGAAGCTCTCAATCTTGTTTCTGCCCCAATGTGACGGGGCGGGGCCAACAGATATTTTCAATGTCCTAACCTCCGCTCAGAGTTCCCAATGAGCTGGCTATTCCTTCCAAGACCGACTCCAATGCCGTGTTTTCACTTTTCCGGTGGTCAAAACTCTCACTTCGGTTAAGTGCGTCGATAGCCTCGCGCCAGATACTTGTAACCAACCGGACGTACACGGCAGACCTCTGTCTGCCTTCAATTTTCACAATGTCCACGCCGGCTGCTACAAGTTCGGGCAATAAGGGCAAAGCGTTAAGGCAGCAGGGTTCCTGGAAAGTATGCAGCCGGCGACCGACAACAGGATTATAATACTCTCCTTTACACGGCGTTGGATATGTACGCTCCTGTGTGGCGACAAACTTGTTGATGGTTATACCATTAAGCTCGAGCGTCATGCGACCTCCTTTGGTCTCTTCAAACCGCACAAACTCTGCCGGCGCACATGCCCCGATGCTGTGGGCACTGGTTCCAGTGATAAAGGACGACAAGCAGCACCTGCCGTCATAGTTGGCACACAAAACTCCGAAGACCATCACTTCGAGCAGTACATCTGTTTGTAGGCGCAGAGCGGCAATTTGCTTAAGTGAAAGCACCCTGGGAATTATGACGCAGCTTACACCAAACTCTTCATGGTAAAAACGAACAGCCCCGGGATCGGCCGCTCCTGCCACACAGCTAAGGTGAATATCCAGGCGTGGGTGTCTGCTTCGAGCATACTCGAGCACCGCCAAATCCGCCACTATCACTGCGTCGGCACCAATATCGTCGGCATCGTCAACAGCCCGAAAGCACTCTTCTAACTGATGATCCATTGGATACGTATTCACGGTTACATACACTCTTATACCGTGTCGGTGGGCATACTGCACTGCCTTCGATGCTTCCTCGGCAGAAAAGTTCAGCCCCGGTAAATTTCGCAGGTTCGTTGGCGATCGGAATCCGATATACACGGAATCAGCGCCGGCATCCACTGCTGCCATCAGAGATGGCAGATTACCGGCAGGCACATTCAGTTGAATCTTGCTCTTGTGACGCATGCGTTGTTCCAGCTACTGGTAAAGTAAACGAAAATGTCGTTCCCTTGCCTTGCTCACTTTCAACCCAAATCCTTCCATCGTGGGCATTGAGAATCTGCCTGACGATTGACAGTCCCAGTCCGGTCCCTTCCATGGCTTCAGCCTTGACGTTGTCAGCGCGGTAGAACTCCTCGAAAATGTTCGGGATTGCCTCAGCAGGGATTCCCACACCATTGTCTTGCACTTTCACCAAAACCTCATCGCCCATATTCGACGCGTTGAGCTCCACTTGTCCGCCTACGGGTGTGTATTTGACTGAGTTTGTCACGAGGTTGCTGAAAAGCTCGTAGATTGCATCTGCATTGCCGTAAACCGCCGGCAAGGCGGCTGGGAGCTTCTGCTCCAGAGTCAGTTCCTTCTCTGCCGCTCGCATCTGCAGCCCCTCGAACACCTGGTTGATTATTTCCGGCAATTCAACCGCGGTCTTCGGGATCTCTTTTGCGGCCTTGATCCTCGAAAGGCTAAGCAAGTCCCTGATCAGATGCCCAAGATACTCGCTTTTGTGCTGGGCCCTCAGGACCATGTCCAGAGCTTTCTCAGGGATAGGACCGGTCAGTCCCAGGGTCACTAATTTCAGACAGCTCGTGATCATGCCTGTCGGCTCAGCCAGATCATGGGCCACCCTCATGACATATTGCGATTTTATGCGGTCCTGCTCAGCGAGCACTGCATTGGCCTGCGCCAGTTGTCTTTCCCTCTCGTGCAATCTCTGGGCTATTGAACCTGCGAGGAAGGCGGCGACAAAAAGTGTTGTGACCAAGGCAAAGACTGCAACCGTAATGAACTTCCAGTTATCATAAAGCTCAGGCTCAACAGGCAGCAGTCCTACGATGTGGTGATGAGCCAGAAGGCCGGTAAATTCGGCTATCACCAGTGTGACAATACAGATTGATGCCAACAGGACCTGTAAGTCCGCCTTGTTCCGCGGCAGCAGTATAGCTGCAATAATTGTGTGAAATAAGAAATAGGAAACAAATGGATTCTCGATGCCTCCGCCAAAGTGCATCAGAATAGTAAGTGCCACTATATCCGTTCCGACCTGTATGAAGGCGAATCTGTCGCTCCACTTTCCCACTGGCTGAACTCTGTGAGCCAGAAGCAGAAACACAGCATTGTACAGGGCTATGAAAATACCGATGAACACAAATGGCCCGAGTGCAAACTGCAATTGAAACAGCTTCCTTCCGACCACGGCAAAAACGAGCACTCCAGCTGCTGCCAGCCATCGCAATCTGATAAACCAGCTTATTCTCGCGGCTGCCTCCTCCGGCATTAGCGGGGGGTACAAAAGTCTCACGCCATTTTCTCCTCATAACTTGCTAATCGCTCTGCTCTCATGCTGGAAGTGATACTTTTTCGTTTAAGGTTGTCGATGCTCTGCCGTAAGGCATCCTGCGGAGATACCAGTTTCTACAACGCCAAACCAGCTTCTACACCTCTGAGAACTTGTGACTCACAGAGCGTCTTTTCTATGTTGAGCTTCAAATATGCTGCATGTACCTCAACCTCAACCGTCGCGCCAACCAGCCAGGAGGAGACAGTTCGGGCCTCATACTGCTTGGGGTTAACACCATGAAATTTGAATATCCAGCTACGAGCCAGGCGACCGAGCCCTTCACCTGTAACTAACTTCGCATGCGTTCTCGCAGGAACGTCGGTTCGCAAATCGTATATCCAGCACCGGCCTCCAGGGACTGTAACCCGCAAACACTCCTGGAGCCCCCTGGCAGCATTATGCCAGTGATGCAGGGAAAGAGTGCTCACAACCAGGTCAAACTCACCGTCGGAGAACGGAAGATTTCGCACGTCTCCTCGAACGAACCGGATTAGCCCTGAACCAAGGTTGGTACTGACAGTTCTCGGCGCAGGGTCTGTTGCAGTGGTTCCTGCACACGCCTTTGCCCCCGTTCTTGCTTTCGCAAGAAAGCGCGGGGGTTCGGTCAGCTTTTTTGCAATTTTGAGCATCTTTCGACTCAGGTCAAATCCTACCAGCTCTATATTTGGATTGCGCCGCGTGATCTCTATCAGCAGTTGCCCAGGGCCGGTCCCGACATCCAGTATCTTGCCGGACTTCAGCGAAGAAGTGATTTCGGAGGCCACCTGCTGATGGAATCCTCGAAGCCCGCCCATCGCGACCTTTTCATAGAGCACAGCGATAGGTCCGGGTATCTCTTGCGGCAGAAAAGGATAAATTTTTCGCAGCCAGCTCACCAAGATTATCTTTCGTTTTTTTACAATACTATTTCGCGTCTGCTCGCGTGGCCGAGGCACACAGGTCTTCTTACATTTCTTCCGGCAGGGCCTGGAGCTGTTCGTACGTGAATACCGGCCCATCTCTGCAGACGTATTTGCTGCCGATATTGCAGCGGCCGCACAGGCCGATCCCGCACTTCATTCGCATCTCAAGCGAAGTAATAATTTCCCCTGGCTCAAAGCCCAGCTTAGACAAAACCGGAAGTGTAAATTTAAGCATGATAGGCGGGCCACAGACCAGGACAACTGCGTCCTTGGGACTGGGGGCAACCTGTTCTAAGATGACAGGTACGAATCCCTCTTTGCCGGTCCAGCCCTCATCACCCTTATCCACCGTTATATGCGTCTCTATATCTTTACGCGCTTCCCATTCCTTCAATTCATCCTTGTAAAGCAGCTCACCCGGGCTGCGCGCACCATAAACGAGGACAAGATTGCCGAATTTTGTCCGATTGGCGTCGTGCAAAATGTATCGGATAGTCGAGCGCAGCGTGGTGAATGCAAACCCCCCTCCGACAATCACCACATTCCTGCCGGTCATCCGTTCCATCGGGAAGCAATTGCCCAAAGGCCCTCTCACACCGATGCGGGTTCCCACAGAGCAGTTATGCAGTGCGTTCGTTACCAGTCCATCCGGATAGCGTTTCACTGTGAACTCCAGAAATTCCCTTTCCATCGGGGACGAGGCAATGCCAATCGGGCACTCTCCAATACCGAAAACAGTCAGCTCAGCGAACTGGCCGCATTGAAAGTGAAAGTCATTTGCTTCCTTGTCGCTGCAGAATACCAGCCGAAACGTTTTGAGGTCCTTGGCTTCGTTCTCGACCGTGACTTTCTGGATCGTAGTAAGAATTGGGCGATAGGGGTTTTTCACAATTGTGTCACTTTTCTTTTGTGGCACTCGGTGCCGCTGCTATTTTTTCAAGAACCTGCCGAATGTCAAGGTTGACCGGGCAGCTGCGAATGCAACGCCCACACCCAACACAGCCATCGACGCCGTAGCGTTCCGTGTAGTAGTTAAATTTATGCATAATCTTCTGGCGAAGACGTGCAAAATTCACTGACCTCGGATTGTGCCCGGAAGCATGGCGTGTGAACATGGAAAACATGCAGCAGTCCCACGTGCGTATCTTTTTTATACCGGAAGCGGTCTTCTCATCCACAAGGTCAAAACAGTAACAAACCGGGCAGAGGTACGAGCATGCGCCACAACCAAGGCACTTGCACGAGATTGTTTCCCAAATCTCATCCTCAAATAGATTATCCAGATGGGACTTTAAGTTCTCAATATTCAATTCAGACCCGCCGAAGGCGGGTTTGATCAAGGTCGGCGCTGCCGACATCTTGTCCCTTGCCTCCTTCGCCTGTTTGTCCCAGCTCTCGGAGCCCGCGGTAGAAAAGAATTTGCCGTACCGTGCCAGGAAGTCCTTGCCTTTTGACGTAATAGCTTTAGCCAGCAGCGAGTCTCCCACATCGCCCATCAGGACGTCCGTACCCTCCTGGCCGAAGGGGCCGCCCCCTACCGCAGTGCAAAAACAACTGCTCAATGGCTGATTGCACCCCAGCGCAACGACAATGGTATTCTGCCGGCGTGTTACATAAAATGGGTCCTTTACCTCGTCCGTGTCAAAGTTTCGATCCAGCAGCGCCAGCGCCCGACAGTCACAGGGACGTATCCCGAAGATGACCCGCTTCTCATCAGGCAGTTTGTCATCGACGAATTTCTGCCCGTCAAACTCGTAAACCACCTCCGCCCTGGGCAAAAACAGCTCTTTGGCGGAAATGGTGGAATTTCGATAGTCCAGCATCAGCTCTTCGGCAGAATGTATGTAACCCAGGGCAACAATCCCTGCCTCGGCTTTCGGGCCATAAAGCGTATAATCCGCTGACACGGCCTTCAGCAATTCCGGTATTTTATTTTTAGCGATTTTGCTCTCTGCCATTACAAATCTACTCCGGTTCCGTTATGAAGCTGTCCGAATCGCTTGCATTGAAATCCATCAGCGGCGGGGTTTGCTCGAGGTCAAGGCCTGCCGTATAGTCGAACAATTCCCCGGCATCTTCGACTAATTTGTAAGTGAAGGTCCGCAGATCAACACCCATAGGGCAGGCCTGAACGCACGCGCCGCAGTCCACACATCGACCCGCCTGATGGAACATTCGACCAAGGTGGTACGAAATCACATCTCGCAGCTCGCCCCCGGAACCCGTCCAGTTCGGACGGGTCTGATCGGCAAAACATACTTTGCAATAGCAATTGGGGCAGGCACTGCGGCACGCGTTACAAAGTACGCACTTCGAAAGCTCACGAGAGAATCGCTCCCACCTTTCAGCACTCGATTTCTTCAAAAACTCTTCGAAACGATTATCAGGTGCTAATGCGTCCTTGCTTTGGGGCAGCTCCCCGACAGCTATATCGTACACGGGCGCCGCCCTGTGCCTACAGAATCGGCACGATTCCGCAAGAAGCTCTTTTCTGTCGAATTTCGTTTTCTTGCCCATCTCGTCTGTGATGGTAACTTCGCCGTCCTTCTCTTGGGCACAGGCAATCTCATTTGTCCCTACAAGCTCCTGCGCAATATCTACATCCAGCATTCCCTCACAGGGAGCTGCAATGATAATAAGATTCTCCCTCAGGATTTGCCGCTCCTTGATTAACCCCACTACCGAGCGCCCGTCACAACCTTTGACCACAATCGCCACCTTCGGGGCAGGCTTCTCTTCCTTGAAGCGAGGAGCAAGTACAAAATATCCCGGCAGGTAAACTGCGAGATTGTTCAGACAGTACGAGTTCCACACAAGCTGCTGTGCATCCTCCGGCTCTGTGATAAAGCACGGGGTAGCCCTCATCGGCAGCGAACCGGCGGCAAAACCAATCACAACATCGGCCTTGCCTTCAGCAAGCAACCCCGCAGCCGTTTTTCTGATTTCTTCCTCAACCGCCGTCATTTCACTGCCACCGTTCCTATCTCGGATGGTCCTATCCGCCTGACACCTTCAACTACCTTTTCCACAAGCGCGGCAAATCGAGCACCCTCGGCCGCGGACACCCACGAGAACTGAACCCTCTCAGGACAGATGCCGACGTGCTCCAGAAAGTTCTTCAGCATATTAAATTTCCGCCTGGCAACGAGGTTCCCGCTGATGTAGTGACAATCACCCGGATGGCACCCGGAGACCAGGACCCCATCGGCGCCTCGGTGCAGCGCCGAGATTATGTGCAGCGGGCTTATGCGACCGGAACAGGGCACACGGATGATGCGGATGTTCGAGACATATTGCATGCGGCTCACACCGGCCAGATCAGCACCGGCATAAGAGCACCAGTTGCACAAAAACGCCACAATCCGGGGGTTCCAGTCCTTCTTATCCTTATTATCCTTCTTATTCTGTTCTGTCATGATTACTCAAGGCTTATGCAAAATTGAGGTTAGGCATACTTTGAAAAGAAAAAATTGTTTTTTGATTTTTTCTTTCCAAACAGCAATTTATTGTGTAATAAACAGTTAGGCGATTATTTAAGAAAATCAAAAAACCAGATTTTCTTAAATAATATATGCCTAACCTCAATTTTGCAGAACTCTG
>JBDRTM010000636.1:0-13840 GCA_043824065.1 Planctomycetota bacterium
GCTCTTGCCGCTCAGAACATTAGTACTCCCGGCGGTAACATAAAGACCGGTTACAAGGACTATTTGTTACGCACGCCTGAGGAATTTTCGAGTCCCCAAGAGGTCGCAGAAGTTGTGATTGCCCGCCGTAACGGAATACCGATAAAGTTAAAAGACGTTGCCGAGGTAAGGGATTTCTTCAAAGAGCGTACGTATGAGGTGCGCATGAACGGCAAAAAGGCAATGGCAGTATTTATTCAAAAGCAGAGCGGCAAAAATACGGTGGAGGTGGCGCGGGCGGTTAGGCAAAAACTTGACGAGATAAAGAAAAATTTGCCGCCCGATGTTAAGCCCAAGATGGTGATGGATAATTCCGAGTTTATTTTGGCCTCTGTGGCCACTTTGCGTAACACGGTTTTTTGGGCGGTTTTCTTTGTTTTTATAGTGCTCCTTTTTTTCCTCCAAGACCTGCGGGCCAGTATTATTGTTGCCGTTGCAATTCCAACGTCGTTGATAATTACCTTTCTGTTGATGTACTTGGCTGGTTACACGATTAATACCGATTCATTAGCCAGCTTAGCTGTTGCAGTTGGTCTTGTGGTAGATAATGCCATCGTGGTTGTTGACAACATCAATCGTCATCGTCATAAAGGCCAGCGGCCGAAAGAAGGCGCCGTTTTCGGCGCAAATGAAGTAGGCGTAGCTGTAATTGCTTCGACACTGACGACCATTTCGATTTTTGCACCGATTATGTTCGTCGGCGGAATAGCAGCGATTGTATTCGGCCAGTTCGCGGCTATTGTAACGATGGCCCTGGTGGCTTCGCTGTTTACCGCCCTTATGCTCGTGCCAATGTTGTGTTCAAGATTTCTGAGGGTCCATAATCCGGACTCATCTGCCGTAAGGCATCCTGCGGAGAGGTTATTATTAGGCTTATTTTACCGTTTGGGGGAGAAAGTTTTCGCGAAAATGGAGCAGCTGTACGTCAGGTTCCTGAACTGGTCGCTGCATAACCGCAAAACGGTTTTTGTTTCCTGTATTGTTTTATTTGTTTGGAGCATTGGGATTGTTGGGTTTATCGGCACTGAATTTTTCCCCGAGCAGGACCAAAATCGAATATCGGCAGAGTATGAGCTGCCGATCGGTACTCGTTATGAGCGTACCGGCGTCGTAGCGCAGCAGCTGCAAACAATAACAGAAAATAATGTTCCTGAAAAGCGGGACAGTTTTATTCGTTGGGGTGTTTTTGGTGAGGCCGGCGGCGGAAACATTGCTTCAGAGGAAGAAAGCTATAAGGGTATTTTATTTATCAGCTTGAAACCTAAGAGGCAGCGCGATGCTTCGCCAAGAGAGATGATAAATAGACTTCGTAAAATCACGGATAAGATACCGGGAGCAACTATTCGCTACAGTGCGGAGGACCCGCTTATGGCGCTCATGTTTGGCAGCAGCGGACAATTGGCTGTTGAACTTTACGGCCATGATATGGATGAAGCGATGGTGTACGCAGAGGCCGCTCAGTCGGCAATGGCCGCTATTGAAGGTGTGGAGGATGTGCAAATCAGCCGAAAAGAGGAAAAGCCGGAGGTCAAGGTTATCATTGACCGCGAAAAGGCATCTAATTTGGGCCTTGATGTCAGAACAGTCGGTAAACAGATAGAGACATTTTTTGCCGGCAGCACCGCGACGAGGTATCGCGAGGGCGGGGATGAATATGATGTAGAAGTCCGGCTTCAGCCGAAGGACCGGGACAGGATTGAAGATTTGCGAGATGTGCCCATCAGTATGCCAGGAGGTGGTCAAGTTAGCCTGGCCAATATAGCAGAAATCCAGCAGGGTCTTGGCCCCACGAAGATCGAACGAAAAGACCAGGCCCGTTATATTACGGTTTCCGCTGAAATCAGCGGCAGAGACCTTGGTTCGGTGGCGAAGGACGTTACCAAAGTGCTTGATAAGATTCCCGCACCGCCGGGTTTCGGCTATAAATTTGCCGGAGCTGAAAAAGAAAAGAAAGAGGCTTTCACGCTGTTGGTGACGGCTGTGGGTTTGGGAATGGTATTGGTATATATGGTGATGGCTTCGCAGTTCGAGTCGTTCCGTGACCCATTCATTATATTTCTTTCGATACCCTTTGGTATTGTCGGCGTAATTATCGCATTGGCCTTAGCTGGCCAGGCGATGAGTGTTGTCAGCTTTCTTGCGCTGATTATGCTTGTCGGAATTGTAGTCAATGACGGAATTGTTCTTATTAGCTATCTTAACATACTGCGACGACGCGGGCTTGATGTCTATTCGGCAATCATCGAGGGGGGACGCAGCAGATTACGCCCCGTGGTATGTACAAGCTGTACTACAATTCTGGCTCTGACTCCCCTGGCTTTGTCAAGAGGGGAAGGTTCCGAAATTTGGGTGCCGTTTGCCGTAACGATAATTGGCGGGTTGTTTGTCGGGACCGTCATTACGCTGGTTTTGATGCCGACTCTTTACAGTGTGTTTGAGGAATGATGAAGTGCCTAAAGTGACAGCAAAGCTGTCATTCTGAGCGAAGCGAAGAATCTCTTATTCGTTGGCCAGATCCTTCGGCTTCGCCTCAGGATGACACTTACGTGTCACTTTAGGCACTTTAGCTCACTTTGAAAGGTATCTTATGAAGGCTGTTTTGATTGTGCACAATGCGGCGATGGATGAGGAAGTGAATGAAGCTTTGGAGTCTGTGGGCATTGACTGCTATACGAAATTCCCGAATACCTTAGGCAGAGGCAAGGCAAGTGAGCCGCATTTGAATACCGACGTTTGGCCCGGGATAAATTGCGGCACCTTTGTTGTTACCGACCAGGGCAAGGCCAAAAAAGCAATGGAGAATGTCCGCCGGATGAGGGAGGAACGGGGTTCGGAAGGCATAAAGGCGTTTATGTGGGAGGTCGATGATATTACCTGATTGTGCCGGATCGCTCTATAAGTTGTTTTTGGGGCGGGAGTTAACAAATAGTGGATTTTTTTAAAATTTTTCTGGCAAAACCATCTCTAAAAGCGGATAATAGTTATAGCTTACATCCGTACAATAGAAGGGGTGGGTGTGATTCAAAGTCGCAGTGGATTTTTTCGTCTGGGTTAAAGTTATTGGAGCAGGTTTGGTAATATATTCTATTTTCGTTTAAGGTTGTCGATGCTCGTATCGATGCTCGCCCTTGAAACTCGAGGCTCGGGCTTCCAGCCTCCAGTTTCGATACCAGCTTCGACAACGCCAAACCAGCTTCATAAATTTGTGAACTATTCGTAGAGCGGATAGTAGTTACAGATAGGTTTCGTCCATTTCCCTTCACTTGGGAAGGGCATCCCTGCCTAAGCAGGGCGGCAAAGGCGGTGATAATTATGGAGACTACTGCAAAATATAAATCGAATGTTGAAATTGCTTCCGACCCTGAGAGTCTTGCCCAAAGAAGTGTCGAGCTTTTTGTTGAAGATGCGCAAAAGGCGATAAAAGCAAAAGGTGCCTTTTACGTGGCCATATCGGGGGGGCATACGCCTAAGCGTTTTTTTGAGCTGCTCGGCGAAGTGCCGCAGGCGAGCTCTCTGCCCTGGGACAAGATACAGATGTTCTGGGTTGACGAGCGATACGTTGACCCCGATTCTCAATGGAGCAATTACAAGCTGGCTGCCGACACCTTTTTGACTAAAGTTGCCATCCCCCAAGAGAACATTCATCGGATCCCCACCGAGTATGACGATTTCAAGGCTGCTGCATCCTGCTACGAACAAACCATTCGAGAGGTCTTCGGCCTCGATGAAAACCAGAGGCCTGAATTTGATTTGATTGTACTTGGGATGGGGGCCGAGGGGCATACCGGTTCGCTGTTTCCGAATTCCTATGCACGGTTTGATACCGAAGATCTGGCGTGTGTTGTTTATGTTTTGGACGAGAAGCTTAACAGGATAACCTTGACACATCCGGTTTTATGTGCGGCCTCTCATTTGGCTATTTTAGTTTCCGGCCCGGAAAAGGCCGGCATTTTGAAAGAGGTTTTAACCAGCGAGCCGGATGAAGTGCGGTATCCCATTCATGCCCTTTGGCCCATTCTTGATAAGGTTACCTGGTTGGTTGACAAAGAAGCGGCAAAGTCCCTTTGATTGCGGTGATTTGAGGTGGGGGTAATGCAGGCCGTTATTTGATAGTAGACAGACCGCGAACGAGCTTTTTGCTTTTCCTCTCGCTTTAAAATTTACCACGTTACAAATTCCTGCTATGGGCACGACAGACGTTGGGCGACTTATTTCTGATTTCTAACGGGGTTTATTCCGGGATGATTATTTTTGTGCCCGGTTTGAGTTTGCTCACGTCCTCTATTTCATTTCGGTTGGCATCGAGGATCATTCGCCATTTGTTTGCAGAGCCGTAGTATTTGTGCGAAATCTCGGAAAGAGTCTCGCCTTGGCGTATGATGTGAAATTTTTGGGTTTTTATCTTCCCGGCTTGTTCCACCGTAGGGTGTCCTGCGGAGTATATTGTTGAATCAGGTTGTATCGCGGCTGAACTGTTTGTCGGGTGATTATTTGGCGAACCGGAATTTTCCTGAACGGTCGCAACGTTGCGAAGGTGCTGTATTCTCGCTTTTGGACTCAGGCCGGGGCCGATAGAGAGCCAGAGCATAACGGCCATTACCAGTACCAGGCCCAGGAGCATTCCTATTTTCAAATCCTTTGGCATCTTGCCATAAACCCGAAATTCGAATATCGAAATCCGAAACAATATCAAAACCTGTCCTGAGCAGGCTCTTCGGCTTCGCTTCAGGATGACACTCAGTGTCATTTTAGTCATTTATATTTATTTCGTGCTTCGCGCTTCGGATTTCGAATTTTGTTTTTTGTTTTTGTGCCGAGCAGCAATATTGGTGCGGCTATTGCGATGGACGAATAGGTGCCTATGATGATGCCGAAGCCGATTGCCAGGGTAAAGCCTCTAAGCCCCGGGCCGCCGAAGATGTACATTATCAGCACAACTATAAATGTTGTGAAGGATGTCAAAATGGTTCTGGAAATAGTCTGGTTAATGCTGTCGGTGATTACCTGTGGGCTGAGGGAGCGGGCCTTGCCGCGGTTTTCCCGGATACGGTCGAAGACGACAATTGTATCGTTCAGTGAGTACCCAATGAGTGTCAGGAAGGCGGCTATCATTGCCAGGTTGATTTTGAAATCTCCGATTAAAAGTTTTTCGCCGATTGGTGTTGCTGCGATATAGGTGCAGACGCTAACGGCGCCGAGTGTGATGCACACATCATGCACCAATGCCGTAATGGCGGCAATTCCGTATCGAACGTTTCCGAATCGAATCCATATATAAGTAACGATTGCAAATAATGACAGGACGATGGCAATCAAGGCCCGCTGCTTTTGTTCTGCGCCTACTGAAGGGTCAAATTGCCTTACCCGCGGCAGTGATGCTTCAAGTTGGGCAGCAGCCAAGACTTTGGCCGTTTCGTTTTCAACAAACCGCGTCCATTCATCCTCGGTCAGCTCGCGAAAACCAGCCTCCTGCTCTGCGCTTATGTAAACAAAAGAATCTACGCGCTGGTTTGGTTCTACCGTCGTTAGATTTGGGCCAAAGATTTGGTATGGATACCGATCGAGGTTTTGCGTGTCGGGCTTGAATTGCAAGGCGTTTAATCTTTGGTTGATGTCCTCTAATGTGGCAGGTCGTTCAATTTCACATTCCAGCTTGACCCCGCCCAGAAAATCAGCAAGCTCAGGATAAGAGCCTATCAGCTCTTCGGATATTTTTTCCTGTGAGGTGATTTTGGGTTGAAGATTTTGTTGAATTTCCAGCTCATCTGCGAAAGCAGCTAATATTGCGTTATTGACAACCTCATCAATCCGTGGTTCTGATATATTGGCCTCAGGAACCTCAGGAAAAGCTGTCCTCAGCACATCTTTGACCAGCGATTGGTTCATCTGGCTGGTTGTTATTACGAATTGCGCCGGGTTGGCAGTGTCCTGTGTTACGAGCAGATTTCGTAGCTCGCCGCCAAATTTCGCCTGGGTCTCTGTGATTATCGAGGTAAGCTCCTCAGGTGTTTGCAGGGTGGATTGTGGGAAGGTAATTATAACCGTTATTTTGTTGGTTTCCGTGGTGTTGATTTCATATTGCTTACCTGATTCTCCGATGCTGTAAACATTCGCTGTTGCAAGGGCGGGATTGGGATTGTTCGGGTCGTTTCCGATTTTGCGGATTCCGTCTTCGGCCTCCTGCCGGCTCAGCGGTTCTTTTAGATGTATCTGGACGCTCGTTCCGCCGGTAAACTCGATATCGTATTTATTGTTCTTCGCATCATCTCTTGTAAAGAATACGGTCAGCCCTGCTGCAATCAGTGCAATTGAGATGCAGAAGAAAATCGGCCTTAGGCGCATCCAGTTTACGTTCGGTTTGTGTATGAGGCGCAGCATAAATAAATGGTCTTTGATAATTCGCTTGGATAAGAGAAAATCAAAGATTACCCGCGTAACAAACAAGGCGGTGAACATACTGGATGCGATGCCGAGCATAAGCACAATGGCGAAGCCCCTTACTTCTTCCGACGCCCGCCAGTAAAGAATCGCAGCGGTGATGAAGGTAGTCAGGTTCGCATCCAAAATAGTTCTGAATGCTTTTTGGTAGCCGTTTGTTATGGCGATTCTCAGGGATGAACCTTTCTGTTGCTCTTCGCGGATTCTTTCAAAGATCAGCACGTTGGCATCGACACTCATACCAATGGTTAGTATGATGCCCGCGATTCCTGGCAGTGTAAAAGTTCCTCGCACACCAGCCATTATTGCCAAGACAAAAAGCATATTCAGAATCAGTGCCACGTCTGCGATTGAGCCGGCCAAGCAATAGTAAATCGCCATACATACGATAACCGCTGCAAGGCCAATGAAACCGGCTGTGATGCCCTGGTCGCGATTGTCGGCGCCGATGGAAGGCCCTATGGTATTTACAGAGATGGGCTGCTCTATCAGCCGGGCCGGCAAAGAGCCGGCGTTTAGTTTGTTGACCATGTCCTCGACTTGTGTTTGAGTGAAGCTGCCGGTTATTATTCCCTGTCCGCGTATCATCTCGCTAATATTTGGTGCCGATATTGCAATTGAGTCGAGCAGGATACAGAGTGGCCGACCGACGTTTTGGCCCGTAACATTAGCGAATAACTTTCCGCCTCTTGCATCTAATGCAAAGCCAATAGCTCTTCTGCCCATGTTGTCGGTTGTCGGATTGGCTCTCTCTAATTTCCACTGTCTTTCGCCGGGGCGGTGCAGCATGGCTTCATTTGTCGTGTTGCCTGCTAAGACATAATATTTGTCGCCGAATTGTGCAGCAATTGAAGGCCGCTTATCGTTGTCGACTGCCCTCCATTCCTCTATATTTTCTATCTCACACCATACATACTGGGTGTCTGAGGCGTATTTAGGGCCTTTTTCCGTAAGTTTCTCCACATAGCCGGCCATCTGGTCCATATCTATGCTGGGATGTCCCTGTGTTGGAAGTACTCTATACTCGAGTATACCGGCGCCTTTGAGCATGCGCTGCAGGTCCTTGGGGTCGTCGAGCCTGCCTCTGAAAGGATAGTACTCGTCAAATGCCGCCACTACGTTTTTAATTTCATCGGCCCGGTCCGGGAAATCGGTTTTGAGCTTTGCAATTTTCCCTCTGCGGTCCGGTGACTTGATGGGCAATCCGAGGCAGATGTCCAACTGGTCTTCAGTGAGGTTTAATTGGTCGATGGTTCTTATTGCCTCTTTGTATTTGGTGTTTTTGTCCGGGTCGGTTAGCTGATTAACGGCTTTGGACCACTCGGTGTAGGTTTTAACATACCCGGTCAGAAGGTCTATATTATCATTGGCGTCTGTGAATGCTCTTAGCGTATCGGCTAATTGTTGTTCATTTAGTTTGGCCCAATTAGTTCTGTTTTGGTTTATCTTCTCGAGCTCAAGTCCGGCCGATGGCATCTTGTCTTCGGCAGTTTTGAGTTTGCTGTCGAGCGAATCCCTTTGATTTTGCAGGTCCTTGCGTTCGTCATAAACTGAGGCAAGGGTCCCGAGAATTGTCAGTCTGTTAGGGTCGGCCTGTGCAAAATCCTTAAAAGCCTCGGCTTGCTCTTGTGGCGGCATATCGAGTGACCGCATAATTTTAGAACGGCTTACGTTTTTGGCTAAAAGCTCATTTAAAGCGCTTTCGTAATTTTGCCGTTTTGTGCGTGCTTCTGCGCTTGATAAGGGCATTTGTATCTCGAAGCGAGTGCTGCCCTGCGGTCGCCATACAAGATTCTGGATGTTGGCAGGGTCTATTCGCCTTCGAAGAACGGTTATCATTCTCTGAGCTAAGTCTTTTTTCTCTGTTCCTTCCAGACCGTGGGTGTCAATTTCATAGATAAGGCTTGTCCCGCCTGCCAGGTCGATGCCGGGCTTTAAGGTCTTGCTTGGGGGATATAGGGTCCAGACTGCGAGGACTACGAGAACGATGATTAAAACTATTTTCCACGTCAGATTCTTATTCATAAATTCCTCGTACCGCGTTAATGCGTATATGCGTTAATGCGTTAATGAGTCAATGCGTTTACTCATCCACTCACTCATTCACTCATTCACTCATCCACTCATTCACGATTAATCTTTCGACAAATTCTTTCCGATTGCTGAACGGAGAATTTTTATTTTCGTATTATTCGACTCATCAACTTTCAACGTGACCTCGTTGTCCTTAATATCTACGACGGTTCCTATAATTCCGCCGATTGTTTGTACCTTATCGTTTTTTGTCAGCGATTGCATCATTTGTTTCTGCTGCTGTTGTTTCTTGCGAGGTCCTCTAAAAAGAATCATATACATCAACAGGAACATCACACCAAGAAAAAGCAGGTTTCCATAAGAGCCCAAAGGGTTTTTTCTTAGTGGTCTGCCCCCAGTGCCGTCGGGGTCGGTTGCGACCGTTGTCGTTGTTGTTGTCTCTTCCTCAGTAACCGGTTGTGATGTAATGGTAGAAGGCGTCTCGCTGCTTTCTGCTTGTGCCAATATCCATACATTGTTCATTTGTATTTTCCCTTCATAATTTCGTATTGTGATAGCCGGCGGTAAAGCCGGAGGCTAAATAGTTCCTGTTGCGGAAAGCAAAAACCTACGATGTCACCCCTGCGAAAGCAGGGGTCCAGAGCGAAAAAGCTGGATTCCCGCTTCCGCGGGAATGACAAATACTGTTTCCGCAACAGTAACTAAATAGCAAATACTAACGACTTTTTATCAATAGTCAATTCTTTCTGCCCAATCGGCAAATTCGTTTCTTTTTATGGCCTGCCTAATTCTGGCCATTAGCCTCTGGTAAAATGTTAGGTTGTGCAGTGATACTAAGATTGGGCCGAGCATTTCTCCCGAATTAAAGAAATGTCTCAGGGCGGCCCGGCTGAAATTCCTGCAGCAGTAACAGTCGCAATCGGATTCGATTGCCCTGGCGTCTTTTATATGTGCATTGTTCCTCAGTCGCAAGCCGCCTTTGTCCGTAAAAGCAAAGGCGTTTCGTCCGTTTCTGGTTGGCAGGACACAATCGAACATATCGACTCCCGCCTTGACGGCGGCAATGATATCCGCCGGCGTGCCCACACCCATAAGGTAACGGGGTTTATCCTGCGGTAAAAGCTGGGTTGTATGAGTAACTGTTTTTATCATATTCTCGTGCCCTTCACCCACACTTAAACCGCCGATAGCATATCCGTCGAAACCTGTTTTGACAAGCTCTGAGGCGCAGTATGTTCGCAGCTCAAGGTCTATTCCACCCTGGACAATGGCAAAGAGCATTTGGTTGGGATTGGTATGCGCCTGTTTAGCGCGTTTTGCCCAGAGGATGGTTCTATCGACCGCTTTTTGAAGCTGCGGAGTGTCGATGGGAAATGGGGTGCACTCATCGAAGCACGTTATTATATCGGCACTTAGCCGATTTTGGATTTCTGTTGCGATTTCAGCGCTCAGGTATATTTTTGCCCCGTCTATATGGCTGGCAAATTCAACGCCGTCATCATCGATTTTCGTCAGTGGGCTAAGAGAGAATACCTGGTATCCGCCGCTGTCGGTTAGTATCGGTCCGTCCCAGGCCATAAATTTATGAAGTCCGCCAAGTTTTTCGACCACATCAACTCCCGGCCGGAGCAATAAATGGTAGGTATTGGCCAGGACAAGTGCGGAACCGGTTGCTTGGAGCTGCTGCGGCGTGATACCTTTTACCGCCCCGCCGGTGCCAACAGGCATAAAAACAGGGGTTTCGACCTCTCCATGACCGGTCGTTAATAAACCAAGCCTCGCTGCCGAGCGGGAATCCGTATGGAGAATTTGGAAGTTAGCCATCTCAGTAAATATTTACTCAAACTGAACGATTGTTGCTGTCATGCTGAGCAAAAATAGCCTTTAGCCCTGAGCGAAGTCGAAGGGGAAGCATCTGGCCTACAAACGAGAATAATGTAAACCTGTGCAGAAAGAGATTCTTCACTTCGTTCAGAATGACAAGCTGTTTCGTATTAAGGATGTTGGGGATATGTCTTTCATACTAACTGGACCTCGTTCAAAATACGCCTGCCAATATAAGGTTTAAGCGCACCGCGCGATACGAGCTCAACTTTGACATTTAACAGTTCCGAAAGTTCTTCTTCCATATCTATAAATTCAAAGAGACTTATGGGGGCCGTGAAATCAACAAGAATATCGAGGTCGCTATCGCCGGCTTGCTCATTGTGAATATAGGAGCCGAAAATGCCGAGAGTATGCACGTGGTACTTCTTTTCAAGCACGGACTTATAGTCTCTTAAAACTCTTTTAATCTCATCTAAGCTCATAATTTATATGCCGGCAAATTATAGCACATATCAGATTTAATAGTCAATTGTCGATATTTTTGAATCTGGATAGTAATGGGAAAGTATCTGCTTTGCGTTTTTACCTTTTCTTGCCATTCCTTGAGCGCCGCATTGGCACATTCCGACGCCGTGGCCCCAGCCTCTGCCCGATAAAAATGCCCATTTATCACCCCTTTTTACGATTTGGCAGATGGCGCTTCTCAATTTTCGTCCGGTCGGGTCGATTGCCAGACGAAAATCCTCGGCTCTTAGAAAATCGTTTTTGCCGCTTGAGCCGGAGAGTTCAACTTTAGTTAGTCGAGAAAATTCTGTATAGTTACTTTGTGCGGCGGGACTGATATTTATGATTTCCCCGAGCTGTTTTAGATTCGGATACCTTCGTAACAGCCTGGTTACAACATAAGCATTATCGAATTGAATCAAAGGCCAGAAGAAAAATTTCGGTTTGGCCACGTTCTTACAATAGGGGCAGGGCACGCCGATTAGCGGTTCGAAGGAATCACCGAATACATTTTTGCTGTTTTCAGTATGGCCGCCACAGATTGAGCTATAGTAGGTGGGAAAGATGTCTTCTGTGCCGTCGCTTTGTTTACAGACCAGGACCTGGCCTTTGGTTTGATTGACGATGTTCCAAATCTGAGTGGACTCGGCGCTGACGCCGCGATAGACCTGATGTGCCGCTGTTTTTTTCATGTCCCAGGTATGGTTGCCGCCGAAACGCTTTTTGATATAGAAGCAATAGGTCCTTGCCGCGATTGCCTGGGCCTTGAGCGCCTCCGGTTCCCAGTAGCTGGGCATCTCGGCACCTACTACGCCGGCCAAATACGCCTCAGGTGGGACCAGATTAATCGCCTCGAAAGAACCGCCGTCGGGCTTGATTATCAGCTTTAATTTGCCGCGATAGGCATCACCGTTCAGCTTGAAGATGTACGGCTCATCCGGGAAGATAATTACCTCATCATTCATAAAGGGCCGGCCCCCGATGGTGATTTCGCCGTTAATTAACCGGATGCTTATCGGAGCATCGATTTGGTCAAAGCGGGCTGTTGGAAGCAGTGTTTGCAGGTTGGGGTCATCAGTAATGCTGAATGACGAGGCAATCTTCAGCGTGCAGGCTTCGACATTGTCGAGCAGCAGGACCTTTACCCAAAACTGTGGTTCGATATCCATCTGGGGAGTTGGCGTTGTAATTTGCCGGTCTTTACAGCCACTCAGAATTACCAGCGATAGGAAAAGAGTTATTATTTTACAGTTGTAGATTCGAAAACGCTGTCCCACTGAGATCTTCCGCGAGACAATGCAGATATGCACGCTTCCCCCTGCTCGTGCTTCGCAGCGAAGCCCCGCTTCGCAGAGTAGTATTGGAGGGGGTCTTCTACTAACAGGCGTTTTGATGGGGTTTGCTGCCAGTTGGATGGTGGTGGACAATATCAATTTCCCTGATACCAATCAGTTAATCCAGGCTTCGCAGTGATAATCCAAGGTTTGTGAGCGCTTTATTGATTTCGTTCAGGCTTGTAACTCCGAAGTTTTTACAGCCCAGAAGCTCAGCCTCCGTTTTGTGTGTCAATTCACCGATTGAACGAAGATTGAGCTTTTGCAGGCACTTGCGGGCGCGCACCGACAATTGGAGGTCATCTACCGGTTTGTTCCTGAGTCCTTCATCCTCATCTATGGCGACAGCTTGGTCGGAGATTTCTACTGAAGGCATCTGCTCTGTCTCCAGGGCCATCCCCAGAATCAGTCCTTTCGGTTCGAGGATGGACTTGATTTCTCTAAGGGACGTTTCGCCAAAGTTTTTATAAGATAACAGCTCCACCTCGGTGATGTTCAGGAGATCGCTGAGTGTATGGATTCTCATCTTTTTCAGGCAGTTTCTGCTGCGCACCGAAAGCTCAAAATCAGAAATCGGCGTTTCAAGAATCTGGGTTTTGCGGGTCTTTTTCTCTTCTTTTTCCTCGTCATAGAACATCGTTTTTGAGCTTTCGATGTCTTTTTTGAACAGGATTGCTCTTTGATGATTCGGATGAGTCTCCAGGACAGTATAGACACATTTCGCCGCCTTGTCGTACTGCCTGCCATCTTCGTAAAGCACTGCTAAATTCAGCAGGGCATTTACATAAACCGGCGAGCTTGAAGCAATTTGCCCGTAGTAATCAATGGCCGCTTTTTCATCGCCGGACAAATCGCAGCGAAAGGCCAGATGGAAAAGGGCCCTTTGATGATTCGGGGACAATTCCAGAGCTGTCTTGTAATTGTCCATTGCCTCTTCGTAAAGCCCCTGGACTTCCTGAAGACGGCCGGCCTGGTAGTGGTATTCGGCACTTACGTTCTCGAAATTTTTGCAGGCTTTCAGCTCCTTGGCGGCGGCCTCGAAATTTCCTGCGTGGCGATATGTGGCGGTTTTCTCCAGGGTAATGCTCATTTTGTCGGCCTCGTAATCGAGACTTTTTTGCAGGTTTTCGATTGCCTTCTCGAATTCACGTATCCGGCAAAGTGCAAAGGCTAAGTATATGTATTTTTCTTTGCAGTCATTGGTTTTTTGCAGATTCTCGATTGCTTCGGCGTTTCTGCCTAATATAAATAGCCCGATGCCGACGGCCAGAGACGCTTGCTGTCCGGTTTTGGCCATATTTGACTCTACTTGTTCGCCGAAATTTAGCTGGTTGGCCTCGCCCGAATGGACAAACGCAGACAGCCTCTTAATTTCATCCATTGACGGCAATTCGTTGGCAAACAAGTCAATTCCCGGTTCCGTAATTGGTTCCATTGAAACTTCTCCCTTTTTCGTATAGCGTATATCGTATTGCGTATCGCGTGCTACATCACGCACGACTAAGAGGGTATTATAATGTGGGAACGAAGATTTGCAACTTTTTTTTTAGCAGGGTTGTGCTGGAGGGTGCATCTGCCGTTTTAAGTGGGTTATAGTCATAAAACATTCACTTGAAACGAAAGGAGGCTGCGTATGGTCAGGATTGCACATTTCACGGAGAAAT
>JBDRTM010000637.1:0-3413 GCA_043824065.1 Planctomycetota bacterium
CGCAGATTTTCTTGCCGCGGTTTCGTCTTCCCTGAGTCCCGCCTCTTCGGTAATGGACATCGCAGGGACAATCTGCGGTCTCATAAGCAGGATTCTAAAAGCGGAAAAAGCAGGTATAGCCCTGACTGATAACGGACAATATGAAACCGTCACGGCTATCGGCGACAAACTGGAATTTTCCGCGTTCGATAACGCCCCATCGGCAATAGAGGCAGGCTTTGAGGCACAAAGCACAAAGTCCGTGAAATTAGAAATTGCCGGCAGTACAATAGGCTCAATGTTCTTACAAATCCCGGCAGAGGGCCCGCTGGCGAATGCATCTTTCCTGAACAATATGACCGCATTCATCTCGCAATTAATCGCGATAAAACTCGCCGCCCGGCACGACCGCCAAATCGCCCAGGCCGTTATCGATTACGCCCAAATGCCTGAACAGGCAGCCCAACAGCCGATGCCTGCGACAAGAGGCGATTTGTCGGATATTGTCGCTGAAATTGCCGCCGGTGCCGCACACGAATTAAATAATCCGCTTACTGTAATATCAGGCAGAGCGCAACTGCTCGGGCAAAGAGAAACGGACGAAGCTAAAAAGGAGATTTTGAATCAAATCGTTGAAAAAATCAAAGATGCCCATGAAATCATCGGCCAGCTTATGAGTTATGCCCGCCCTGCCAGGCCGCAAACCAGAGCGGTTTCGCCTTTCATAATGGTCAATAACTGTCTCGAAAAGATAACCGCCCGCTATATGTCCGAGCCGCTCGAAATCCATCTTGAGAACATTGAAAACTTAAGCGATATCGAAGTTGACCCCGAACAGGTTGCCGAGGCGATTGCCCAGATAATCTATAATTCACTCGAATCATACGAAAGCGGCAACGGCCCGGTACAAATTTCGGGCAGTGAGCAAAAGGAACAAAACCTTATTGAAATCAGCATAAAAGACATCGGCTGCGGTATGAGCGACGAAACGCTGAAAAAAGCTGTCGAGCCGTTTTTCTCCGACAAAAGCGCAGGCAGGCAAAGAGGTATGGGATTGTCTATCGCCTCAAGCCTGCTGAAAAACAATAATTGCTCGATGTCTATTCAAAGCGAGCTCGACAAAGGAACAACGGTAACGATAACCCTGCCAAAGGCCGACTAGCGCTCTGTAACATCTGATTTGCTGGGTTGTCATTGCGAAGGAGCCGGAGGATGAATCTGCTGAAGAGCAAAACGAGTCGGAGGCTGAATAGCCACAAAGACACTAAGGCACGAAAAATCAACCACAGATTACACGGATTACACAGAGATGCTATTGCTTTAAGGCGTGCATAAATGCACTTTAAAATTTAAACAAACCCTTTCCGAAATAAATTCCGGCCGGGCCTGTAATTAAATTTTATCAGCTACGCTGGTTCGCCTTAGAGCAAAAAACCGATACTTGATAACGAGCAAGTAAAGAGAGTGCCCAGCGTTGAGGGTTCAAGATGGGTGTGCCAAGTAAAGCTAAGGTAGGCAAAAAGCGATTTGACTTTTCTGCTAAGGGCTATTACTTTATGACGATAAAGATTAGTTTTAGGTTCGAATATCGCATCATCGCCGTAAACAAGGCTGGCGAAGGCGAACCTTCAAATACAGAAATGGTCGTATATGAAATCAGATTACGAGGTGAATAGTGTCTGTCTTGTCCATTGTTGAATGGATTGTTTGGGGACTCGCTTGCGGATGGGCGGTTGTTGCTTTCGTTAGCTTTCTCGTTGACGTTTTCAGACCTGACCCATTGATTCAACCTATGGACGTATATCTTTTCCCCTATTCACTCGATTCTTATCTTTCAACCAATGAAAAACGTCTAATATCCAGCCTATATATTACAGGAATCACAGCAGCTTTGACTGTAACCGCTATTTGGGATATATCGAAATTGCATTTGCTCTGGTTTTTACCAATATTCCACTTCTTTGGTACGCAGTGGGCAGTTCTGCTTTCTCACTATTTTCAGGAAAACGCTAAGAGTAAACAAATAGTAAGTGAAAATGGTGATGAAAATATAAAACAATTAAAGATTCGTGATGTTGTGGCCCAAAAATATAGCATTATCATAATGCCTTCTTCTAATAGCGCTCTACTTATACACGATTTAGACCTAACAGTTGAGATGCTAATCGAAGAGCACAATAAAATAAAAAAAGAGACTATTGACATTGGTGTTAATCTTGCTCGTTCAGTCGATGTCTTGACGAGAATGAAAAAAATATCATCAATCTCAATGCTTTTAAGTATTTGGCCACTCTATTTCATTATTAGCATAATATTGTTTTTCATAAGCTGGACGTTGGGTGTTGCTTTTAGTCTTTTTGCGGTATTCGGTTTGTTATACACAAAAGCACTATATGCTGAAATTAGAAGACTTGTATTAACAGACTATGAAGCATTTTATGTGCTTTCAGGTACAGATAGTATAGCTATAAGGGAAACATAGTTCCGAGAATATTTAAGAAGGAACGAAAATTTCTGAGCATAGCGTAAGTAAACTCTCGGTGGATAAGGTGAGCCGTTGCTATACGTTTTTCTCCGAAATGGTCGTGCTGTAAAACGTTTTATACAGACTGTATAATCATTGTTAGGTCATAACGGAAATCAAATAGGTCATGAACACTGAAGAACTACTACAACGCATATGTCGCATCCAATCTTCTATCGGGGCGGTTGAAGAAACAGACCCAAACAAACTCAAGGCCGCTGTAATCATAACGGATAAGATTACGGCTGTTCACCAGGACTTCCGAGGTGGCCTTAATGATGCTGAACTATCTAATTTAGCTCACATGTTAATATCTAATATCGCGAACTTACGCAACCACCTAAGAACGTGGGCCGTTAATAATGGAAAGGACAACAAAAAGGTTGACGAGACTTTTAACCAATCATTGGAGCTAAGGATCATTCAGGACTTGTCAAACAACGACGAACACGGATACCCACCCCGTAATGGGGGTGAATCCAGAAAATCCCCACGACTAATCGACATCAATAGTGTAATGCAATTGAAAACTCAGACAAAGAAGGGATCCACGAGCGGAATGACTCTTGGTGCTGGCGATGCCCCCAAGTTTTTCGGAGACGCTACTTACAAGGCAATCATTACTGGCGATGTGGTTGACAATAAGAACAATCATATTGGAGACTTGCACAAAATTGCAACCAAGGCAGTTGAAGCATGGGGACAACTTTGGGCGGATTTTGGATGCAGGAATTAAAGGTATCAGTTTTCCGCCGTCGTCCCTAAGGGACTATGTCGGACAAGTAATCTGTGTTTTGTAACCTCGACGAATTATTCTCCAGAACTTTATCCCGAGTATGAATGACGAAAAAGCAAAAAAATAAGGCGCAAGAACGATTGACCTTGCGCCTTTGGTTTTTTTGAATCAGTT
>JBDRTM010000638.1:0-19896 GCA_043824065.1 Planctomycetota bacterium
TGTCGCGTCTTTTTAGTACCCAGCTCATAAGCCCAAATATTGAGCTTCTTGCGTTCGTCCCGGTCGGACAGAAAATAAATGGTTTTATTATGCCACATCGGCAGAGCATCAGTGCCTTTGAAATCCGTAAACTTTTCTGAAGTGTTGTTGGTGAAATCATATAGCCACAGGTGGCTGGCCATGCCACCGCGGTAGCGCTTCCAGTTTTGAAACTCGCGAGAAATGAATTGAAAGGCCATACGATTACCGTCCGGACTGAAACTTGCCAGCTCGCCGTAAGCCAAGGCAAGCGTATCCGGCATGCCGCCGTCAACCGGTTGTTTGAAGAACCGATTAAAGCGGTTTGACGGACTGAACATCCGTGAACGATAGAGAATATGCTTCCCGTCCGGGTACCATTCCACTACCAAATCGGTACTGGAATGATGCGTTAAGCGCTTCGGTACGCCGCCTTCTACAGACATTACATATACGTCGATGTTGCCGTCATAGTTTCCACTGAAAGCAATAGTTTGACCATCAGGTGAAAACTTCGGAAATAATTCCTGTCCCTTAGGCGAGCTTATCTTCCGTGCCGGCCCACCGTCCCTGGACACAGTCCACAGATCACCGGCATATACAAACACGATTCTTTCTGCGCTTACGTCCGGGAAACGCAGCATCTGTGCGTCCGGCATTTCGGTTCGGGCTGGCTTAGCAGTCCTCCGAGGGTTTGGCGGCTGACTTCTAACAGGACGAGTCGGTTCGGAGGCGGCACAAGCCGGGGATAAATACAACAAAATTCCAATAAGGATGAATAAACGTTTCATAATAATTACCTCTTCATAAAAGTGACAAACAATCGTATTTTGGAAGGATATTATCACCTCTTACTACCGAAATCAAGCGGCTTCTAAAATTGCCGATGGGCGGCCCTTTATTTTTCACATTCGGCCATTTCTTCTTTGAACCACGGCGCTAACAAATGTACTATATAGCCCTGTTATATTAAAAGACCAAAGGTCTTTATACCAGAGCTTAAACAGAGATTATTTACCTATGCTGTTGTTAGAAAGTTTTTAGACAATCAAAACGATTTGTCATTCCCGCGAAAGCGGGAATCCAGAAATAATACGATTTGAAGCCATGTCTCAATCAGATTATTGTCTAAAAACTTATTCAAGGCAGCTTACAAAAGAGAGTCGGAGAACTCATCATGGCTAAGACAGAGTACCTCACCGCACCGCTTCCATCGAAAAAAATGCCCGCAGGCATCCCCTACATCCTTACCAACGAAGCCGCCGAGCGTTTCGCCTTCTACGGCATGCGGTGTATCCTCGTCTTTTTCATGACCCACTTCCTGCTCAACGCCGCCGGCGAGTTTGCCCCTATGACCAAGGAGCAGAGCAAAACCTGGTTTCACCTGTTCGTCTCAGCCGTCTATTTCACCCCCCTACTCGGCGCACTAATCTCCGACATCTGGCTCGGTAAATACAAAACTATCCTCTTTTTTTCGATAGTTTACTGCTTCGGATTCTTTGCGCTGGCATTCAATCAAACACGCCTTGGGCTCACCACCGGACTGATACTCATCGCAATCGGCTCGGGAATGATAAAGCCCTGCGTTTCGGCCAACGTCGGCGACCAGTTTGGGGAAAGCAACAAGCACCTTATGGCAAAAATATATAGCTGGTTCTACTTCGCCATCAACCTGGGCGCCTTTCTTTCGAATTTCTTTGTACCCATATTGCTGGACCGCTACGGACCAAAAATCGCGTTCGGAGTACCCGGAGGCTTTATGACACTGGCCACTTTCGCATTCTGGCTCGGAAGAAAGAAATTTGTTCACATTCCACGCAGCGGCATCGAATTTGTCAAGGAGTGCTTTAGTGGTGAAGGTATCAGGGCCATCGGAAAGCTGTGCATTATCTTTGTCTTCGTGGCGCCGTTCTGGGCACTGTTCGACCAAATGGACTCATCCTGGATGCTACAGGCCGAGAAAATGAACCGCAACTGGCTGGGCCATGAGTGGCTGCCTACCCAGATAGTCGCTCTCAACCCCCTGATGATACTGATTTTAATTCCTGTTTTTTCTTACGTTATATATCCGGCAATAAACAAGATGTTCCCATTGACGGCACTGCGCAAAATAGGATTGGGCCTGCTTCTGGCAGCTTCACCCTTCGTAGTCTCAGCCCTGATTGAAAGCGGAATTGTCGCCGGCGGAGCACCCAGCATCGGATGGATGGTCCTTGCGTACGCGCTGCTGACCTCTGCGGAAATAATGGTCTCAATCACCTGTCTGGAGTTCTCATATACTCAGGCACCAAAGAAAATGAAATCATTCATTATGGCTGTCTTTCTCCTGTCGATTTCACTCGGAAATGCCTTCACCGCCGCTGTCAACGCCTTTATCCAAAATGAAGACGGCTCCAGCAAGCTTGCCGGTCCCAGTTATTTCTGGTTCTTCACAATCGTGATGCTGGTAACAGCAGTTATTTTCATTTTTGTCGCCAGGGGCTACAAAGAAAAAAGCTACATCCAGGATAAGACCCCGACAGAATCTTAAGGTTAACCGTGCCAAGCTGGTGAGTAGTGAGTGGTGAGTAGTCAATTAACCAATTAACTACTCACCAATTAACCAAGGGGGTGGCCCTGATTGCCATCTCAAAGCGGCTTGAGCAGTAGCTCGCGCACGACAATCTTCATCGGCCCGAATTCCTCTCCCGGATGGACTTGAAAACCAATCTTGCCCGAATCAGTAGTGTCATCGTGCACGTCAGCGACCTTATGGCCGTTAAGCCATATCTGAATATGGTCTCCCTCGGCACGAACCTTTATCGTATTCCAGCCCTCGCGGTCCACTATGCTTTTGTCCTCATTCATTGCAAGAAACATCTTGCCGGGACAGTACAGTGTGCCCGAATAACACACCGGATTTTTATATTCGAGAATGTCAGCCTGGTACGCCTTTTGGGGTGACTGGTAGCGGAACCAGAGGCCGCTGTTACAAGGCCACTCAGCACGATAAGTAAGGGTCACCAGAAAGTCCCCGTATGTTTCTGTTGTAAACAGGTCTCCCGGAGCGTTATTCTCACCCTGCGTTCCTACAAGGTTGCCGTCTTCAACGAACCATTTGGCATTACCGCTCGTCTCCCAGCCGCTCAGGTCCCTGCCATTGAACAGCTTCACAAAGCCGGCTTTACTTTGTCCCGCGCCTGGCCCCAATTCCCCACAGCCGGCCAACCACATCAATACCGCGATACATACAATAGTCAACAATCTGCGTAACATAATTTTCTCCTTTTGTTTTGGTACAAAGTGGATTCCATAAAGACCATTTCACCCGGCTAATCCTGCCAGATATCAGCCGTCAGTGCTTCGACATTCAGCATCTCCGGCAATGCAGCACTGGGGACAGGCTCGTACCAAAAAGTTGCGCACGACCAGTCGTCTTGCGTCTCAGCCAGGCCTTTCTTCCAGGCAATCTGCTGAATTGTAATGCGACATTCCTTTCGCCACGAAATCGGGTCAGGCAGGTGCCAGCGATACATTGACACGAAATTGTTTTCGTTCAGACTGCAACCGTTGTAAAGGTACGGCGTCTGCTGCATGCCGTAGGACAGGCACACGTAATCCTCGCTTCCGGTGCCGCAAATGGTGGGAAAGTCCGTGTCGCCGTCCATATAAATCTTTATCTCACCTTCACCCCACCATTGGCCGGGCGTAAGGTTGCGCACGCCGATGATTGCGCCCATAAAACGGCCTTTGTTCTTTCGCTGCGGCAGCATTACAAAATCCTTTTTCATTGTTGTCGGATTTTCCCTGCGGAACAATACATGCAGCCGACCGACATCATCCGGATGCTTGTCTGCAATCGTGTAGTCAATCTGGTAATACAACGGCACGTCCTTTTCGCCTTCGTTGGTCAGCGTAATCTTCGCGCGCCTGGCAAACGGCATAGGCAGCCAGATATTCATACCGGCATTTTTGCCCAACGAGTGCACCGCCGAGTAATACGGCATTACCTTGCCATGTGCGAATCCCATAAAATCACTGATGGGGCATTCGATGCTCGGATGTTCCTGGTTGTCCCACCAGGCACGAATCACCAGGCTCCGCAGGTTAAGCGCGTCCCTTCGTGTCGTCATCCAGATATGGCGAATGGTGCCCGGCCCCTCGATGTCGCAAAGCTGTACCTCCTGGCCGGCTTTCAGCGATATCGAGGGGGCCCCCTTTCTTCCGACGCCGAGTTTGCTCGCCGCCTTACCACCCTCGCCCGGTGCCCCAGTCGGATTCTCAAAACAAATCGAACGCGATACCAGCCCCGTATCGAGCAGATATGGCTCAGTAACAATGTCCACCGTTCGCTGACAGGATATGCATCCTAACATAACAACAAACAGTAGTAGACAGAGCACTTTCTCGGAAACAGTTCTTTTAACCATAGTCTCTCCTTTCACAAATACGAGTCTGTCAGAAATCAGAAGTCAGAGTTTGCCCTCTGTCCTCTGTTATCTGTCCTCTGTCATCAGAGGAATCTATTCAAAATAGGCCGTAAGGCGGTTCCTAATTTTTTCGTTAGATTTTATTCGGCGTTTCTAAAGTCAAAGAAGTTTATCTGAATCCCACGCACGCGTCAAGGCCATTGTCAGAAGTCAGAAATCAAAGACTGGAGGGGATTATTAACAATGAGGTTACAAGATGCCGGAAAAAATAGCCACACCCGGCTGGAGGTCTGATTCACCCGGTTAGAAATCTATAACGAAAAATAACAGGGTGAACTAATCCAGGAACCTTTTCATTATCGCGGCTGTGTGCATTGCAATAAGCATCAGATAGTCCAAATCGCTGAGGCTGTAGTGCTCGTGTATCATAGCGTTGTCAATATACAGCACCCCAAAACAGCCGGTCGGACGCATAATCGCTGCTACTATTGCTGAGCGTATTCTTTCCTTCGCCTCCACTTGAGCTGAAACACTCGGCAGGACAAAAAACTGCCCTTTTTCAACCGCTTGAGTGACTTTTTCACTGAGCTGTAATTCGCTTAGTTGGACCGGCGAGCCGTCTCGTCTCCTGCCTCCGTGGCAGGTCATCGGGCCGGTTGGCTGCTTTCTCAAAGCACACCACACATGATATGCGCTGAACTGCTCTAATGTAACATCCAACAAGGTCAACAACAGCTCATCGAGGCCGCCGGTTTTAAATATTTTCTCGGTCGCCTTCGAAAAGTCAGTCAACCTTCTGGCCGCCAATCTCATAGCCGGGGCGTGCTGGGCATCCGGCCTTCTTACCACAGTTTCGTGCTTGGGGACTGTCAGCGCCGCTTCCAGATGAAGAGTGTCCTCCGGATGAATTGGCTCCTCAGCTTGAGCTTGCTCTTTGAGAATGATTTCGAGGGTAAAATCAGTTATACGAAGGCAATCGCCGTGTTTGATTTCAGCCTTGCGGATTGCCTTATCGTTTAGATACGTTTTGTTTGACGAGCCCAGGTCCTCGATCATCCATTTTCCATCATCCGTGCTGCTGATTACTGCGTGCTCTCTCGATACCCCTCTATCAGGCAAAAAAACCTGGTTGTTGGTTCCTCTGCCGATAGAAACAGGACCCTCGGTGAACTGCAATTCTTTGGTATTGCCGTTGCTTTGTTTTACAAGCACCCGCATTACTTTCTCTCCATGTATTTGAATGTAAAACTACCTATATTATTATCCATATATTATTATCCATATCTGACCCCATTTGTCAAGTAAACTATCGCCCGTATATAAAAAAAATATAGAAAACGCCGAAATACGGCTAAAAAAGCCCCCACTGCATTATTTTTTGCGCCTGCCGGGCTACGGCGTAGCACTTCGCCCAGCCGAGCACTCGCATTACCGCACCTGTACCTGCGTTACTCCCCTTCTTGCATTCCCAAGAAAGGCGGGGGGTGCAGGCAGGCACGAGTGAAGCGAATCGGTGGGGGCATCCTCGGACCCCCGCCCGTCTTGACTCTGCTGGGCGGCAGCCAAGCCGAGGCAGGCTTGTTTCTGGCGGGGGCAAGCCCAGATTACTCCGCTACGGCTTGGCTTTCCTGCTTCGGCGAAGCGCTTCGCAGAGACGCGTCGCAGAGACGAGCAATTACTTTTGGGATTTGCGAATCCGGTGGCGGTAGTGGTCCAGGATAACAGCCGCCACAATAACGCAGCCTGTGATAAGGCGTTTAGTCGATTCCTGGGCACCAATCTGTGCCAGGCCGGTACCTAAAACCGCAATGATAAGCACGCCGAAGAACGAGCTTACTACCGACCCGCGGCCGCCCATCAGGCTCGTGCCTCCGATGACTACCGCTGCGATGGCCTGAAGCTCCAAACCGTAACCGGCGTTGGGATTGGCTGATGACAGCCGCGCCGTGTGTATCACCGCCGCTATGGATGTCAGAAAGCCGCACAGGACAAACACTGCAAGTTTAAGCGGACGCGGGTCGATTCCGGACAATCGCACGGCCTCTTCGTTTGTGCCGATGGCTATCAGATAGCGCCCGAAAACGGTTCGTGAAAGAACCAGCTGCCCCGCGACCACAATCGCAACGGCTATGATAAATGGAAGGGAAAGCCCCAGAATTGAGACCTCCGTGATTACTTCCACAGGCCCGCCTATATATATAGTTCGTGATTTGGTTACAAGGTAAGCGGCGCCTCGCGCGATTTCCAGCATCCCTAACGTAACGATAAAAGCCGGCAGCCTCCACCGTATTATCACCAGGCCATTGGCCGCACCGCAAAGAATACCCACCGCAAGGCACACGACAATCGCTGCCGGAAGTGGAAGATTGAATTTAACCAGAAAAAGACCTAACACCGCACCGGCTAAAGCCATCACCGACCCCACCGACAAATCTATCCCCGCAATTATTAACACAAAGGTCATCCCCACAGCCACGATGGTTATGTCCGGGACCTGGTTGGCGATTGTCCTGAAGGTCGTGAGCGTAAAGAAATTGTTGGCTTTGATTCCGAAGAAGATAATAAGCACGGCCAGCGCCAGTGCCATACCGAGATAATCCGTAATAAAAGCCGGCAGGTCCGCTATGCTCTTTTTCATTATCTTTGGTTCCCGCCCGTCTTGGCTCTCGTCTTGGCGTAGCAAGCCGTAGCCAGGCGGCCAAGCCGAAACAGGCAAGGCGGGGTCCCTCGTATAAACTTTTCTTTCTCTCTGCTCAAACGCCTACGTACTGGCTAAAAGCGGCAGCCATTATCTTTTCCTGGCTCCATTCACCCCTGTCGAATGTAGCTGCGACCCGGCCGGCCGACATTACCATAATACGGTCGCACACAGCCATAAGCTCCTTGGTGTCCGATGAGACTACGATGACGGCCTTTCCTTTCTCCGCCAGTTCCGCGAGCATGTGGTAAATCTCGAATTTGGCCCCGACGTCGATGCCTCTGGTCGGCTCATCAAAGATAAGAACATCGCAGTCCCTGTATAACCATTTCGCGATGACTACTTTCTGCTGGTTGCCCCCGCTCAATTCCCCGACTGTCTGCTCAACGGATGAACAGCGCACCGACAGGGCATCGATATACCGGCCGGCCACTGCTCGTTCTTTGGATATGTCCATCCAGCCGAATCGGCTGACATCGCGTAATCGCGTCAGCGAGATATTAACGCGGACAGGCAGCCCCGACAGCAATCCCTGCTCTTTGCGGTCTTCGGTAAGCAAAGCGATGCCGTTGCGTACCGCATCACGGGGCGTGCGGATTTCTACCGGTTCGCTTGCACCCGATTGCGACTGTCGGGGGCCAGCACCATATAGATATATTTTGCCGCTGTCAGGCCGGTCTGCGCCGAACACCGCACGCATCGTCTCCGTGCGACCTGAGCCCATCAGCCCTGCGACACCGAGAATCTCACCCCGGCGAACCTCAAAGCTAACATCTCTGACCTTCCGGCCCCGCGTAAGTCCGACAACACGAAGTGCTGCTTGACCGGCTTTTGAGCCGTGCCGCAATTGCTCATGCTCTAAGTCGCGCCCAACCATCATAAGGATAATATCGCTAACGCTCAATTCGCTTGTCGGATTAGTCGAGATAACCTTTCCGTCTCGCAGCACCGTAACACGGTCCGCTATCCGAATGACCTCTTCGATGCGGTGCGAGATATAGATGATTCCGACTCCTTCGGCCTTGAGTTTCCTGATTTGAGCAAAAAGAAGCTCTATCTCCCGGTCGGTAAGTGATGCGGTCGGCTCGTCCAGTACCAGTATCCGGCAGCGACGTGATAGACCCGCTGCTATCTCAACCATCTGTTGTTGCCCGACACCAAGCAACTTTACAAGCATACTGGGGTCAACGTCTCCAAGACCCACCTGTTCCATAATTTCTCTTGCGGCGCCGTTAAGCTTGTCATAGTCAATAATTCCGAATCTGTTGGGCAGCTTCTCGATAAAAATGTTCTCGGCAACGCTCAGGTTGGATATAAGATGCAGCTCCTGCATTACCATCCGGATACCGTGTGCTTCGGCATCTGCCCTGCCGTTCGGCTCGTATTGCTGCTCGTAAAGACACATTTGTCCCGAGTCGGGCTTCTGGACACCAGCTATAATGCTCATCAGTGTACTTTTGCCGGCACCATTTTCACCTACAAGAGCATGGACCTCTCCGGCCCTCAAATCAAAATCGACCGCAGAAAGCGCCTGCACCCCTGGGAATGACTTGTTAATCCCGCAAGCTCTGAAAACTGTTCCACTCGTTGCGGATTTCATTTGAGGGTTTCCACTGTAATAAGCTCAACCGGAGTTTCTCTGTCTGAGGGCGTGCCTTTTCCCTTGAGCATCTCAAGGGCGTACTCGATACCGTACAGGGCCAGCTTGTCCGCGTGCTGGTCAACTGTGCACAAAATCTTTCCTTCCTTGAGCAGTCTTTGCACCGCCGAGATGTTGTCGAAACCGATGACTAAAATATCATCGGACTTGCCGCCTGCCTTAATTGCCGCTATCGCACCAAGGGCCATACTGTCATTGGCGCAGAGAACGGCCTTGAGGTCCGCATACTCCGTAACCAGTGCTGAGACAATCGGTTCTGCCTTTGCCGTCTCCCAGTAGCCTGACTGGGAGCTGACGATGCTCATCCGGCCTGCCTTCATTGCATCCTCGAAACCGAGCTTGCGCTGAATCCCATTGAATGCGTTGGGTATTCCTTCGATTATTGCCACCTTGTCCCCCGGCCTTAGTTTGCTCGCTAAATATTCGCCGGCAAGTCTTGCGCCTTTGCGGTTGTCCGGCCCGACAAAGGGAATCTTAACACCCTTGTCAGCTAACACGTCGGCATCGAATTTGTTATCAATATTGACCACTATAATACCCGCATCCATTGCCCGCTTGCATACCGGCACCAGGGCCTTGGAATCAGCCGGAGCAATCACTATAGCGTCCACACCTTGAGCAATCTTCAGCTCAACGTAGTCAATTTGCCTGGCTACATCCTGTTCGTCCTTAATGCCGACTACCGTAAGCTCGTACTCATCCTCGTGCTCCTTATGGTGTGCGCGGGCACCTTCCTCCATCGTCTTAAAAAACTCATTGGCCAGAGACTTCATTATCAAAGCAATTCTCGGCTTGTCCGTCTCGCGCTGCTTACAGCCGACCGGCAGGATGAATAAAACCACAACACAGAAGATAAGAACGCTAATAATTAACCTGTTATACTTTCGCATCGTTTACTCCTTCAGTAGGGGCGGTTCGCGAACCGCCCTTACAAAACTTTCTACCGCTTCTCTGGTAGGCATCGAAGATTGCGCCCCCATTTTGGTAACAGACAGGGCCGCTACCTGATTAGCGAACAAAGCGGCATCGGCTAATGTTTTTCCCTGAGCTAGGCCAACCGCCAGACTTCCCGTAAAAGCATCACCCGCCGCTGTGGCATCGACGGCATCCACCTTTACAGCAGGAACAGATTCCATTCTGTCATCGTTGGCTAACAAAAATCCCTTTGCTCCCATAGTTAAGATAACTGATTTCACCCCGTATTCCAATAACTTCTTTGCTGCCGTGCGGGCCGAATCCTCGTTTGTTACTTCTATGCCGGTGAGAATCTGAGCTTCTGTTTCATTTGGCGTCAATACATCCACCATCTTAAGAAGTTCCGGACGAAGCTCTTGGGCAGGGGCAGGGTCCAGGATAAAAGGCACTCCACAATTATTTGCTAACTGAGCGGCGAATTCAACTGTTTCCAACGGCACTTCGAGCTGGGCAACCAACGCACCCGATGAAGTAATATCCGATTCAGCCCTTTTGACGTCCTCCGGGGATAACATTTGATCCGCCCCCGGAGCTACCACGATTACATTATTACCTGCATCATCAACGGTAATCAGGGCCACTCCGGATGGGGCTTCTTTGGTTTGGATAACATATTTTGTGTTGACACCCTCTTTTTTGAAGTTGTTCAGAGATTGCTCTGCGAATACATCATCACCCAATTTGGCTATAAAATAAACCTCCGCCCCCAATTTTGCAGCCGCCACCGCCTGGTTTGCTCCTTTGCCGCCGGGCGTCGTTATGAAATCTTCACCCAGAATAGTCTCCCCCACGGCTGGTATCCTCGGAGATTTAACAACCAAGTCCATATTGGAGCTGCCAACCACAACAATTTTTGATTTGCCTGGTTTAATCTTAACTCCTCGCCCTGAACGTTTCTTATCTAAGAACATCCAACAAAACCATAAATACGATGAGTATGCAGGAAAACCGTCATTCCGAGCGTAGCCGAAGGCGGAGTCGAGGAATCTGTTTTTTAATAGATTTCTCCTCTTCGCGATGCCAGGCATCGCTCCGGTCGAAATGACATATGGTCTTTTCTACTGAGCAGAAATCATCTATTCCGTTAATCTATCGACTAAAAAATCCTCGAAGGCGCCCAAATCTTTCCATTCGGTAGCACAGTTAATCACTTTGGCGTTCTCATCGATTCTTGTGTACCCATCGTCAGTAACTCTGACCCCCAGCTTTTCCATCTTAACTAATTCGGTTGACATAGCTAAATAAATACCCACCGTATCGAAGAGCGTTGTGCTGCTCGAATTGAGCTTTTGTTCGACCCTTTTTGTTAACTCCGATTCGCTTAGATCCTCATTCTTATTCAGTATTCCTTGTTTGTACCAGGCACGATAGTTTTCTATCAATGCCCGCGTTAAAGGGCTGTTCCTTTTCAATACTTTTTGATACTTTTGGCCTTTAAGATTGACTATACCGCACGTATCCAGAGGGGTGATTGTTATGTCCCAGGGTGCTGTAAAGACCTTCTGTGACTCTTTTACGAAAGCCTCTACATTATATTCGGCGCTGGGTTTTGGACTGCCGCCGTATCCCCGGTAAATACTGCCGTGCATTCCGACAAATTCCGCTTTCTGAGCTATTCGTGGCTCGCGCTCAAGGGCAGCGGCGATATTGGGCAGAGGACCAACAGCAACCACTTTTATCGGCTTTGGAGAGTTCATTACAGTATCAATCAATGCCTGCACACCATCTTCATAGATAGTGCCGGGATATGATGAGAGCTCGTAATCTTTTATCCATGCTTGTTGCCTATGGCTGGCTTTATTATGTCGCACTCCTATGCCGATGGGTATATCTGTCCTGCCGACGGTTTCCAAAAACTTGGCCACAACCTTTGCCTTTGATGGGGTGTTACGTACCGCGGTCGTAATCAATTTAACGTCGAATTCGGGAGATTGAAGGAGCAGAGCCAGCGCCCACGTATCGTCAATATCATCACAAATGTCCGTATCGAAGATAACAGGTATTTTTCCCCTTCGAGACAAGGATAAATTGTTATCGAAAGCACAGGAACCTAATGTCACTAAAAACATTACCAGAATCCCCAAAATGATTAGGCGAATAGGCTTTAATGGAAAAGCTAATCGCCTGAGTTCCGCACTTGTAAAAACCTTAATCTTTTTCATAAATTTGACCTCCTAATTTTAAAAAGTTTTTGTTATTGAAATCATCTGTAAATATAATCTAATACCGAATTTTGTCAAAGCAATTTGATTTTTTCGATAATTGTATATATAAGTGTACTATGCGAGTAGTGATAACAGGTGCGACCGGCTTTATAGGCAGGGCATTATGCAAAGAGCTTCATAAAGATTATGAAGTAATTGCATTGTCTCGCGACTCAAATAGAGCCGCCAAATCAGTGGGCGACTGGGCTAAAGTTGTCGAATGGGATGGAAGAACAACCGGAACCTGGATTCGGCAGGCGGATGGGGCATTCGCTATCATCAATCTTGCGGGCGAAAACGTTGCTTCCGGCCGGTGGAACAAATCGAAAAAGGCCGGCATGCTCCACAGCAGGCTGGATAGTGCCAGAGCAGTACTGGAGGCGATAAAGCAGGTGGGCAAAAAGCCCGCTGTCGTAATTCAGGCTTCAGCTATCGGTTATTATGGCTCTTGTGGTGACAAAGGATTGGATGAGAGCTCGCCTGCGGGTAAGGGATTTCTGGCCGATGTATGTCGCAATTCCGAAATCATTGCAAGCCAAATCGAAGAAGCAGGCGTCAAATGTATAGTCATCCGCACGGGCGTGGTTCTGGGAAGTAACGGTGGGGCCCTGCCAGGAATAATGCAGCCGTTTCGTTTTTTTCTCGGCGGGCACCCCGGAAGCGGCAGGCAATGGTTTTCGTGGATAAGCCTTGATGATGAGGTCGCGGCAATAAAATTTCTAATGGAAAACGAAAATCTTGAGGGCGTTTACAACCTGACCTCCCCGCAGCCGGTGACAATGAAAAAATTCTGTAGAAAATTGGGATGGATTATAAGAAGACCCTCATGGCTGTTTTTCCCCGGATTCATCATGCGGCTGGCTTTAGGCGAAATGGCTAATGAGATGCTTTTATCCGGACAAAGGGTCCTGCCGAAACGACTACTTGCCGCAGGTTTTGAGTTCGAGTATCCCGATGTCAAAAAAGCCTTAAAGGCCATTAAAGCTCAAAGGAGAAAATCATGAATCTGGCCGATTATTTCCAAGCCATAATAAGGTATGGGTGTTTTAGCTACACCCGATGCAGAACAAAAACTAATAAATGATTGACAAAACTTTTATCGATAAGACAATAGTAAGCCCGAATTTATTTGGAGAAGATTAAATTACTCAAACTGACCGGTTTGGTCGCGAAAATAGCTACAAATATTCCTTCGCGTTGCTCAAGGACAGGTTTATTAACAATAACATAACACGATTTGTCATTCTGAGCGGAACGAAGTGGAGCGAAGAATCTCATGCCCCTATAATGCAATTATTCTTCGATAAGACCAGATGCTTCGCTTCGCTCAGCATGACAGCTTGAAAACGGTCAGTTTGAGTTATCAATCTAAGATTTCACTAATCATTGCAAGGATTTCGAGGACTTGAAATGTATATCATACCGGCAATTGACCTGCGGGATGGAAAATGTGTCAGACTTATACAAGGCCAGTATAACCGCCAGATAAACTATCAGGATGACCCTGTAAAACAGGCCCGGGAATTCAGCTCAGCCGGGGCAAAATGGCTGCACATTGTAGATTTGGATGGTGCCAAGCTCGGCAGGCCGGTCAACACAGATGCGATATCAGCGATAGCGGCCCTGGGACTATTCAAAATCGAAGTTGGCGGCGGACTTCGCAACGAAGACGCCATAAAACAACTGCTCGACATAGGCATCGAAAGGGTAATAATCGGCACCAAAGCCGTAAGCGACTTCGAGTGGTTCAGCCAGATGGCTGAGAAGTTCAGCGGTAAAATTGTACTTGGCCTCGACGCACGAGGCTCAAAGGTCGCCACTCACGGCTGGACACAGGACAGCACCCATAATTTATTGGAGTTTGCTGCCGAAGCGGCCAAACTACCTTTGGCGGCGATAATTTATACCGACATCACCAAAGATGGGATGATGACAGGGCCAAACCTCGAAAGAACAAAGGGACTTATCGAAACTGTAGATATGCCCATAATCGCTTCGGGAGGTGTAAGAGAGCTGGGCGATATTAAAAAACTTGCCGAATTGGGAGCCGAAGCGGTAATAATCGGCCGAAGCTTATACGAAGGTACACTCAAACTTTCCGAAGCAATAAACGCCGCAGAACCATAAACGCTCATCACTTTGATTGATTGTTAGTCCAAGTAGTAACCGGCAGGGAAGAGCTTAAGGACTGGTAAAGAAATTAGGTTTCGTTTTTGGCTGAGCGAGGACAAGGCTGGCAAGGAAGCAAAATGCAGGCCTACTGGTTGGTAGTCCGAGTTTTGCTGACACCGCCGGCCGAAGCCGCAGCCAGCCAAAAATGGAAGATAATTTATTTACAAGTCCTAAGCACTCTCCTCAGGAGGTTCGAATTTGTAACCAATCTCGCGTATGGTGTGAATGAACGTTGGGTTATGCGGGTCCGGCTCTATTTTGTTTCGCAGTGTGGTTACGAAACGGTCGATGCTCCGGGACCCGATAAAGCTATCATAACCCCAAACCATATTCAGTATCTCATCACGGGTAAGTGCCCGGCCCGGCTTCTTGACAAAATATTCCAACAGGCTGAACTCTTTCGGTGAGAGTTTGATTTCATCTCCCTTGCGAGTTAGTTTTCTGGCGGGAATATCAAGGCGGCAGTCCCCAAACTCGTAAATGTCTTGTTCGGTTTGTCTGCTTCGTCTTAGGAACGCTGCTGCACGGGCAAGAAGCTCCTTTATGCTGAAAGGCTTGGTAACATAGTCATCGGCCCCGAGATTCAGCCCCAATATTATGTCCGATTCCTCACCCTTGGCGGTCAGCATTATTATTGGCATATTAAGATTTTCCTTGCGGATTAGTCTGCACACTTCATAGCCGTTTATCTCCGGCAGCATAATATCGAGAAGAATCAGGTCAGGCTTTTTATTAAGAGCGGTATTCAATCCTTCCTCACCGTCGTCCGCGGTAAGCACGCAGTAGCCCTTGAACTCGAAGTTGTCCTTCAAGGCCCGCAGCATTGTAGCATCATCTTCAATTATCAGAATCGTTTCCATTTGGTTCAGGCGGCTCAAATTTATAACCGATAAGTTTTACAGTATGAATGAACGTTGGATTGTTCGGGTCGGGTTCGATCTTGTCCCTCAAGGTAACGATAGTATCATCGATGTCCCGTAAAGTAATAAAGCGGGAATAACCCCACACGGTGTTTCGTACCTCGTCGCAGGTCAGGGTGCATCCGGCCCTTCTAAGGAACAGATGCAGCATCTTTAATTCCCCGGGAGTAAGCTTAACTTCTTTGCCGTCGCGTGTGAGAGTGCCCGAAATAATGTCAAGCCGGCAATTGCCGAATTCATAAATTTCAGGCTCCTCTTCACCTCTGCGTCTCATAAACGCTTCGGCCCTGGCCAAGAGCTCTTTTATACTGAACGGTTTAGTCATGTAGTCGTCCGCACCCAGATTCAGCCCGAGAATAACGTCGGATTCCTGGTCCTTGGCGGTGAGCATGATTATAGGCATATCGAGGTTCTTTTTACGGACTTGGCTGCATATTTCATAGCCGTTCATTTTGGGCAGCATAATATCGAGTATAATCAGGTCGGGATTCTCGGCCAGTGCTGCGTTGAGGCCCTGTTCGCCGTCACGAGCGGTCTTGACGCGGTAGCCCTTTAATTCAAAATTGTCTTCCAGACCCCGCAGCATGGCCTCATTGTCTTCAATAATCAGCACGCTTCTCATTTAGTAATCCTTTTCTGTTTTGGACTTAGAAACTATCTCAAAACTGTCACCCTGAGCGAAGCGAAAGGTCTGGCTGGCAGAAATAAGAGATTCTTCGCTGCGCTCAGAATGACAAATTGAGTTTTGAGATAGTTACTTAATCGCCGGCCGGTAATCTCACGGTGAAGGTACTTCCCTCGCCGGGTTTACTGTCAATTGAAATTGTGCCTTTATGGGCATCTACGATAAATTTAGCGATACTTAAACCCAATCCACAGCCTTCGGCATGTCGTGAGAGACTGCGGTCAGCCTGGTAAAACCTGTTAAATATCTTCCGGGCGGACCGGCGCGACATACCTATACCCTTATCACAAACAGAAAAACAAACCGAACCATCCTTGCTAAAAGCTCTCAGCTCAATCTGCCTGTTATCATAAGAATATTTGTACGCATTGTCCAGCAGGTTTATAAGCACCGTTACCATTGCATCCTGGTCGGCCAGCACATCTGCTAAATCCTCGGAGATATTTACTTCAAACTTGCATTTCCCCTTGCTGAATTTGGTCTTGACCGCCTCTGCGGCATCACGGGCAATTGCAGCCGGGCTGGTCTTGACCATCGCAAAGGCCTGCTTGCTTCGCTCCATCCTTGAAAAGGTTAGAAAATTATCAATCAATCCACTAAGCCTTTCATTTTCCTTTGAAACAAGCTGCAGATATTCCGTAACCTGGTGCTGGTCTCGGTAGCTGCCTTCCAGCAGAGTATCTACCAACACCCGCATCGAAGCCAGGGGCGTTTTCAATTCGTGTGAGACGGTGGCAATGAAATCGTTTTTTAGTTTGTTCATCCTTATTTGTCTTCCGACAACCTTGGTGGCCAGCGAACCGGCTGTAATCATCACGGCAATAGCCAGCAGTCCGGCCAACATATACACGATTTCTTGTCTGCCGGCTGTTGTTTCAAAGATATCGACATCCTTAAAATGAATTTCAACATCCCAGCTTGGAAAGAATCTTCCTAACGGCACTTTCAAAAAAGCCGCTGTCTCCGGATTTTCCAAACCAGAGGCATACGCACCAGAATTATCTGTTATTCTGTAAGAAATGCCAAGCTCTTCGAGGCCATCTCCACATAAATCGAAATCTGAACCGAGCTCTTTTACCTTCTGTAACAATAAGTATGTCTTGCCCCCGAAGTTGTGATACATCCCAAAGGTTCCTTCCGGCAATTCCAGCCTGCGAAGGCTGTCTTCGGGCCAGGACTCAAATGTGGTAAATGCAGGCCGGCCAAACGCAGCAGCGCCAACTTTCCTGGTCTGATACGAATCTAATACTATAGATATTTGTCGTTTCACTTCTTCGGTTACTTGTTCGGTCAATCCACTCCATTCAACTCCTTCAATTGTCTCCAGAGTCACACTCAGTAACGACACTAAATCGTTTGCATATTTTTCAGACAAAAGTTCCGATACCGCCCCGGTATAATACCTCTCAAGAACAGCAGCGGCCAATTCTTCGGCTGATAATAACTCTTTTGCCCTTAGAACCTGCGGTTTTAGCTCTTCCGCCCATTGGCTTTCTTCTACAATTTCAAGCGTTGTGCGCAGAAGAAAAATCCTTGTCACCGATGGCATTGGCAAAAAATCGGTACCGCTGCCGGGGGCATAATTGATAGCGGAACCAATCAGATTTTGCAAATCCGACAGCTTGAGACCCTCTTGGGTTTGGCTCTTCAGCTTTACATGTAAAATTCTTGCTCGAGCAATCAGAGCTACTACGGAAGATGAGCTTATGCTTTCGGAAGCTTTTTCATAAGCTATCTCGCGGCACAGAACAACGGCCTTTTCAATTTCTCCCAACTTCCTCAAGCAACGGACATTGCCTAATAAAGCGCTGTAACGGGTATAGTCATCAACAACGGGGGGGTCGGCGATTTGTTCATACAATCTTATCGCTCGGGAAAAGTCCTCTTCAGTAAATTCAACACCCCAGGCTTCGTTGAACTCCTCCGAAAGCTCACTCGGATAATCGTCATCTCCTGTAACCGGATAAACTAACTTTCCGTTACTGTCGTAAATAATAATCGCATCACATATCTTTGAACCACCGGTTCCTTTGTCTCGGCCTGCAAGCAGGTCAAAAATCTCAACAGGCTGACGCTTTACCGACGTCTCCTGTTCGACCAAACCAATTCGGCCCGACCAAAGGTCATCAACTCCTTTGCTTAATATATCCAGCCGCTGCTGGTAAACGTCAGTCAGTTTTTGCCTGACCGCCAGACGCTCGTTTTTGACCGCCCGGCTCATAAACCACAGCAAACACACAGTGGGCAGTATTACCGCTATCGCGAGCAGTAATACTACCCACCGCAATTGATTGTAACCAGAACTGATTGTACCTTTGGTTTTCACTTGCTATTTCTATTTGCCTTCATCGTAAAGCGCTGTGATCTCATCTTTACTAAGAGCATAGTTGTAGATGCGAACGTCGTCTATCAAGCCGTCCCAGTAACGTCCAGTTCTTTCTGAATTTTCGCCAATATAAACAGGATAGTCATTACTCCCGATACCGCCACCCCATGGCCTCGATACATCCAGCTTGCCATCTACATAGGTGCGCATTTGCCTACCATCATATACTCCAAGAACGTGATGCCATTCGTTTGCACTAACGCTTCTCTGGCCATTAAGCCACGTACTGCCGCTTACAGCAAAGTGGAATTTTCGTTCAGCTTGTTCCGTGGAAAGCCTCCACGCCGAATCGCCTTTAGTGACAATAGCTGTCCAGTCTGTAGGAACAGAAGAAATATTAACCCAGGCCGACACTGTAATCTGGCTGGTGATATCGAAGCTCGATTCATTTTCAATTTGGACATAGTCACCATCGCCATCGAATAAGAGTGCACCATCAAACTTACCGGCAGAAGGTTGCCAGATAGGATCGCCCTGTAATGTGCCATCGTTGGCATTACCGGAACTATCAGCAGCGGTAGAACCTTCGGTCTCGTCAAACTTCCACCAGCCTACCAGTTTGCCAGTGGTGAAGCTCCAAACATCCCCGGTTATAACAGTGCCATCAGCCCAGACCTCATCGACACGCCAGTAATACTTAGCGCCCTCTTCCAGCTCCGGCAATTCATCATAACTGGGACGTTGCACTTCAGCTAATAGTGGCAGCTCGTCAACCTTAGTGCCGAAATAAACTTTGTGCGACTTGGCATTCGCCCCCGGCTTCCACTCCAGTTTTGACACGCTTGTTAAGCCAATCGTCGCTCCGTCACGTGGCTGGGGCTTTGTAGCCTTGACCTTCGCTGTGAAATCAGACTGGGATAGCTGCATTAGCACAGGGAACACATTATCCAGCGGCGGCAGCCGGTCTATACTGAAACGCGAATTAAAATTGTTTATCCTCTCATCGGTGCGTAACTGGATGCCGGTTTTATCACAGGCCTGCGCCAACTGAGCTAACATTTTATGCGCCGGATTTTGCGGGTTGTCGTATGCCGCTTTCAGATAAGCATCGGCAACACGTATCCCTCCGCCGACGTTAACCAGCACTAATTTGCTGGTCGTTGGTGACAGCTTGTCTATAGCTTCTTTTAAGGGCCCGGCAGTAAAGACCGACCTGCGCCTGTTGATGGCCGAAATCGAAGTCTCAACAACATCAGGGTTTAACGACAGAACAGTGGTCTTGTTCATCTGGTTCATATAACAGTAGAGCTTTTGATTGTTGACAAGTCCAATCTGGTACTTGCCGGTACCCTGCTCGGGCTTATCACTTGCAGATTGGCCTGTTACCAGATTAGCTACCGTTAACAATTGGGTCAGAATCTGGCGGGTCTGTTGTGGATTGTGACTGGTTACTGCCAGCCCAAGATTGGTCGCTATTGGAGGTATTGCCTTATTACCTTTGGCCGAAGCGCTATCGGGCGGCAAAGCAAACAGCGTTATCTGTTCGATATTGGCAAAGATTTCTCTGCCGATGTCAAGGCCTGTCAGATTTTCAATCCTTTTACCTACAGCCATAGCCTGGGCACTTTCAGCCTCACCCAAAGCGATGCTGACCAGCCCAACCGCCTCGGAGGGAACGGCCTCGAAGCCGGCCCTGCTAAGATTCGGGGTACGAATCATATTGTATGCAAGGCAGTGGTGTCCATCCTTAAAAGCTATGTTTACCTGCTCAATCTTTTCATAGGATAACAGGTTGTGGGATCTTCCCCAGGGAAGTTTCGGCAATATGG
>JBDRTM010000639.1:0-7723 GCA_043824065.1 Planctomycetota bacterium
CTGTTGTCGTAGTAAAGCGGCATCGACTGGCTGCCTCCGTGAACGATAGTTTGCTCAGCAAAGGGAGGAAAGAGAATGGATAGCATCACAGCCACTCGCAGGAATCGGACCTGCAGGCCTTTGCTGACCAGGGCGTGAACCTCGCCAATGTCAATACGATTGCCCTTGGTCTTGGCAACAGGAATAATCCGGTAGCTGGTGGTTCAGGTACGATGTATTTTGACGATATTCGTCTGTATCCCCCGCCGCCGGAGTCGGCACCTTAGGACTGGTAAAGAAATTAGGTTTCGTTTTTGGCTGAGCGAGGACAAGGCTGGCAAGGAAGCAAAACGCAGGCCGACTGGTTGGTAGTCCGAGTTTTGCTGACACCGCCAGCCGAAGCCGCAGCCAGCCAAAAATGGAAGATAATTTATTTACAAGTCCTTAAGCCGGGATTTAAGTGTCAATTAAGATTGCGTGTTTAATGTAGTATATTTGGTCAATTCGGGGCTTATACAAATTGATTTTGTATAGGCCCCTTTGCCTTGTACGGTTAGAAGCTTATCTCATAAAAAGGCTGTCATAAAAAATACTGTAGAAATCATTGTCGTCGGAGTGAATTTACAATTGACTTTCGTCATAATTATATTATCATTTGTGGTAGTTTTAGGAGAGCTGGTAATTATATGTAATTTCCTGTAAATCAACAAGGATGGATTTTTTGAGAAGGACAGGGGTGACGGTGACGCGCATTTCCGCTTGGGAGTCTGTTATCGCATTCGCTACGAATCCCAGCAGCGGATACCCACCGACTTCCAAACGGCCGTGAACCATTGGACCAAGGCCCGGGCGATCAATCCCAACCAGTACATTTGGCGACGGCGCATTGAACAATACGGCCCGCGACTCACCAAGCCGTACCCGTTCTACGATTGGGTGGAAACGGCCGCCCGCGATGTCAGAGCACGTGGCGACCAGCCGGTCGAGCTGAGGGTCTTGCCCACGGACTCCGAAATCGCCAGTCCGGGTAGCAGCTTTGACGCCGAGGAACGCAACGTTAAGCCGCCGGATCCTCAAGGCCGGATTCTTCGCGATGCCCAGAGCCTGATCCTGACCGAAGTAACGATAGTCCCACCGCAGGTGAAGCCTGAAGGGACCGTCCGGGTCCACGTAACACTTCGTCCAAATAACAAGCGGAAAGCCCATTGGAACAACGAAGGCGAGCCGTTGAAGCTCTGGGTCGATCCACCCCCTGGCTGGAAGGCGCAACCTCAGCTGCTGATCGCGCCGCAAGGCAGCCAGCCGGAAACTTCAGAGCCGCGTCACTTCGAGTTTGAGATCTTCGCTGCGGCCAACGCAAGCGGCACATCCAAACTGACTGTTTACGCCTTGTACTACGTCTGCGAAGACGTGGGCGGAACGTGTCGCTTTCTGAGACAGGACATCCCTATCACAGTGACGGTCGATGTGCGAGAACCCTGAGAACCGATTTTGAATCAATCCTTCGACTTCGCTCAGGATGGTGAGCCTGTCGAACCATTGCAATCCGCCATTGGCGGACCCAACGTTATAATGCTAAGGACTGGTAAAGAAATTAGGTTTCGTTTTTGGCTGAGCGAGGACAAGGCTGGCAAGGAAGCAAAACGCAGGACTACTGGTTGGTAGTCCGAGTTTTGCTGACACCGCCAGACGAAGCCGCAGCCAGCCAAAAATGGAAGATAATTTATTTACAAGTCCTAAGTGAGATAAAGTGAGCTAAAGTGACAGCGAAGCTGTCATTCTGAGCGAAAAAAGCCTTTAGCCCTGAGCGAAGCCGAAGGGGAAGAATCTCTTTTTCGTTGGCCAGATCCTTCGGCTTCGCCTCAGAGCCTGTCTTGAGCTTGTCGAAAGAATGACACATAAGTGTCACTTTAGGCACTTTTAACTTTAGGCACTTTAGACACTTTTCTGAGGATTCAGAATGACCAAGTGCAGCTCCGAGAGAGTCTGGGCGTTGATGTCATTACTTGCCGTGATGTGCCTGCCGAAAGACATCCCTGTCGGGATTACGCCGCTCATCATTTTTGCCGGCGGACAAACACCCAGCGGAGGAGGATTGGCGGCCAAGTACACTGACGATGAGCCCCGCCCCTCCGAGGGGAGGGATGAGGGGAGCGAGGAACCCGCCAACGGCGGGTATTCAACGGAACCCAGCACTGCTGGGCCAAATGTGATTATCTTCACGGATTTCGAGTCCGATGTGTGGCACAAGCATTGGTCAGGCGGAAAGCGAGAGACCGTCAGCGTGGTCGCTGAGGCAAGAAGCGAGCCCAGCAACGCTGGGTTCCGATCAAAACCCGCCGTTGGCGGGCAGTCCCTGCAGAACAAGGCGCTGCGTATCAAAGTGCCAAAGGGTGAACACTACGGTGCGAGCATTGAGTACGAGTTCAAGGAAAGAATGGGGAGCGAGCCTGAGGAAATCTATCCCCGCTTTAGCGGGGACAAGTTTACACCTGCGAAGGCAGGTGCTACTATCTCCGTTTTGGGAACGACTGGGACCCAGCGCGGGGCGGCAAGCTGCCGGGTATCGGGGGCACATACGGCCGGGCCGGTTGGGGTGGCAGGCCGAGCAATGGCCGTAATGGATGGTCGGCTCGTGGCCTGTTCAAAAGACAGCTCGGCGGGAAAACACCTGTCGGCTATTACTGTTACCATGCGGATATGAAGGGCCGCTACGGATCCGGTTGGATATGGGACACGGAAAAACGGGGCTACCTGAAAAACAATCGCTGGTACTGCATTGAACAGTACGTAAAGATGAATACGCCGGGCAAAAACGATGGTATTCTGCGAGGCTGGGTCGATGGGCAGCCGGCCTTTGAAAAGACAGACGTTTCCCCGCCTTCGCGGGGACAAGCTTGCCCCTGCGAAAGCAGGGGTATGCGTGACATTGATACACTTAGGATTGAAACGGTCTGGCTGAATATCTACTTAGGCGGGAGCTGGGTTGCTCGAAGCGACCACCACTTGTACATCGACAATGTAGTGATCGCCCATGACTACATCGGGCCGATTCAATAAAAAATAACATTAGAAAACTGGAGACGTGAGATGACAAGAATGTCCAAGACCTGTACATTAATAGTCATTCTGTTTATCCAAGCCGGCATACTCTTCTTGCACCTACCCCGTGCACAGTCAGCCCTTTCCAATCAGGCTGAGAAGCTGATAGTAGGTTTCGAGCAGGCAGAGCTGGGCCGGGGCGCACACATTTCGCGAGAGGAGAAACCGGGGCGTGAGAGCTGGTTCTATCTGCTGGAGCGTCCCGAAGGGTTCGATTTTGCGGCACGCTTCGAGTGGCCCGGGGAAACCAACCGCACCTGGACCTGGCATTGTCGGCGGGGGGCCCACACCGAAGGTGAGCTGGCCTTGGTCGCAACTATTGCGCCGGTTGATCGTGAAAGACAAACAGCAGCTTACCGCCGGACCGATTTCCTCTCTTACTTTTACCCTAATGTCCGTAGGGGATTTGTTGAGGCACGGCCCTTGATGACGAGCTTCCAGTGGCTGGTCAAGGCCAGGCAGGATCTGAGGGACTGGTCCGGCTATGACCTGCTCTGGGTGGACCTTCGCTGCGACGCTGGACCAGTCGAACTGTGGCTGGCTCTCGAAGACAATCTCCTGGAACCACCGGTTATGAGGACCTACAAGATACCTGCGGGCAAGTGGGTTACACTCGAGCTTGACTTGAAAGAGGCTGAGCGGGTTCGAGAGCTTGACTTGGCCAAGATCACCAATTTCTGGCTAATGGGCCGGTCATCTGTTCGAGCCACGGTGCGTATCGACAATATCAGGATAGTCAAGCAGGGTGTGCCGGCTCCAAACGAGCTTCTTCGGGACAACAGTCCGATGGCCGTCCCCATCATTCGGCCAAAACGGCCCGAGGTCCCCAGCATCCCCTCGGCAGTAAAGCCCGACCGGACCATTATCAAGCTCACGAAACCCGTTGTAGTAGCCCGTGGCTCAGTTGTCCCCTTCGGATGGGTGTCCGCTTATGACAACAGGCTCATCTTCGTTGCCTATAGTGCCGAGGAGAAGGCAAGAGCAGCCTACACAGACGACGGCGGCTCCAACTGGAAACAGCTTCCGGAACCCACAGTCCGCAACCTCGACCACGGCACCGCCCGGGGCTGTGCTGTTGATGCTTTGGGCGATGGGGTCGCCATATCCAGTGGACCGGGCTGCGCAGGGCTTGGCAATCCCAATCCGAGACAGCATCTGACCAAGTACACCTTTACCGGCAAGAGCTGGGAAGCACGGAGGGCTCCCACTATTTTGGACTCGGACATCCGGCACTGCGGTTCTAATGCCTCGGTGGTACGCCTTCGCAGCGGTCCCTTCAAAGGGCGCCTCTGGGCCAGCTGGGGCCAGATTGGACGTGAACACGAGATAGGGGTGCATGTAAAGTTCTCCGACGACGATGGTCGAACGTGGCTCCCTTGGGGCAAGGGAGCGGCGATTCCCGGTTCACAGGCTGCCAAGTGGTCCAACGGAACCTACGGCTATCCCGAGACCGTGGTCAGCCCTTACAAGGAGCATGTCGCCTGCTTCTGGCGGCACAAACGCCAGTGTGGCGTCAAGTGGTCGGTCTTTGACGGTTCAGGCTGGTCAGCCCCGGCAGATATCTCAGCAGTTACCCTCGACGACATGGATGGGGCTTACCGGGCAACGATGTCAGCAATCACTAAAGCCGAGCATGAGATATTCTTTACTGCTACAGGCCTCAACACTGTCTTACGCTGGGATGGCAAGTCCTGGCGCAGTGAGCCCGTCCGTATCGAAGATGGAGGCATGCTCTCGTTAGCGGGGGATGTTGTAACGCTTTTCACCTCCGGGAAGGTAAACCGTAGATGGAAGGGTGTCCGCTGGCAGCGCGGGACAATCCTCCGCTGCTACCGGCGTTTACCAAGTCCGCCAATGGCCCAGTGGGAAGGACCTGTGGATCTCACCCCTGAATTTACTATGGATGAGTATCGATCGTTTGCGGGCTTTGCCGTGCCGCCCTATGCTCCAAATAACTTCATCCCGCTCGTCTGGAGTGACTCTGATGAGGGCACGATTAAGCTCTTGAAGGTTCCGATACCTCTAATCCTGCCCAAAGAAAAATATCGGGGTAAGTTATAATATAGGGGCATAGGATTGAGCTCTCTCTCATTGCGAGCACCTCACCGGATTCTCAGGATGAATGTAAAATAAACTAAGATATTGGCTGAATTACGCTAACATCATTCTATTACAATACTTACAGATAACATCGTGCCCAATGAGATTTCTTAGTTCATTAGGAGCCCCGGCCTGCGCCGGGATAAACTCCGCCGAGGAATCACTTCAAAAAAATCATTGAGAGCGATTCATTCTTCGCAGCCCATCATTCTTGCTTTCGCAAGAAAGCATGAGGGCGAAGAACGAACGTCCTTTTCCATATCGTGGATTCTATATGATTTTGGTTCAAAAGGCAATGTTCGGTTTGGGTGCGTTGAAAGTGAGAACAAATCCTGATTTTCAGGGCCAATTCGTTGTTCCTGCAAAAAATTATCCTTTATGGAAATTTCTCTTGTTTTCAAGGCCTCTCGATGTATATAATCATATTAGTTGCGAGGCGTTCAAAAACACTAACCGGAGGTGCTATTATGAAACGGCAATCAATTCTTGTGTTGGCAATATTGGTTTTGACGGCAACTGGCACCGCATGGGCCGACCTAAGTAACGGGCTAATAGCCTACTACCCTTTCAGTGGCAATGCAAACGATGGGAGCGGTTATGGTAATAATGGTACGGAATATGGTGCAACCCTGGCAATCGACCGTTTCGGAAATCCCGATAGTGCTTACAGCTTTGATGGTGTGGATGATTATATTGACTGTGGGAGTGGAACCTCAACTCTATTCAATTCTTGGGATAGTTTTACTTTGGCGGCTTGGATAAAGCACGCTGAATCATCGACATTCGACTCCATAGTAGCACGGCACGATGATAGAAACGGCACGTTTAATTATGCTATTGGTGTCATAGATAACAAGTTTGTGCTAATAGCGGACCAAGCTTATGAAGATAGCAGATGGCTAAGAAGTAACACAGTTCTTACTGATGGCTTATGGTATCATGTAGTCGGCGTCTACGATAACAAAAATATGACCGTATATGTGAATGGTAGAGAAGACGGCAGTGATATTTTTCCGGTAGGAGGAACGGGAGACTCAACAGCGAGCCTATATATTGGGAATACGGGGTACTGGTCAAGTTACTCCGATGACCGTTATTTTAGTGGTGTCATCGATGGAGTTAGAATCTACAATCGAGCATTAACTGAGACAGAAATTGCACAGTTGGTCCCCCTCCCCAGTGCTGTTATTCTCGGCAGCATCGGCTTAACATTTTCCGGCTGGCTCCTACGCAGACGCAAGATGCTGTAACTTTTCCGCTCGAACTACCCGGAATTACTCGTTTTTTTTCTCATCAACGGGTTGGACATCACAAAAGGCAATATTGTGTATTATTCAGCTTGATTTGCATGTTATGGAGCATACAATATTGATTGATAAGTAAATATCTTTGTTGCACTGAGCTTTTTGGCATTCCTATCGAAATCGTGAAATTCGTAATCTGAAGACGTTTAGAAGTTGATGCTCATTTGCCTGCGGGCTTAAAAGAATGGTAACTCGTTTTTAGGAAGAAAGACAAAAGGTGTATCCATGGGTTTTAGAAAACAAATTACAGACTATGCTGTTACCCCACAGAGGGAAATTGAGGTAATTATATCGCGCTACTTGTGGCGCTTATTTGGAGGGCTATCCAAGTGAAAAAGCAACTCGTAATAATTACAGTGCTTGCAATATTCGCCTGTACCGGTTGGTCAAAAAGCGAGCCTGGCAAAAGACCAGATCAAGCTCCCTCGAAACTAATGCGGCTTATCTTTAACTCGTCTCTTGAGGATAAGATCATAAGCCAGTCAATAAAGGTAAAGGAATGCCGTGAGAAATGGGAAAGCATCCCGCATAGCAAGAAGAAAGGGCTACCTTTCTTCAGATACAGGCCAAAAGACAGGGCACTCAAAGAGATGGAAAAACAAAGAGGCCTGTTAAAAGACCTGCTGGCGTCTACACCAATAGACGTAAATGAAACGAAATCTGAAGTTGTCAGTAGAACTGCTCCTGAAATCACGGCGTCAAATGCAGAGGCTCGTGAAGTAGATTTTTCTATGAAGAACTTGAAGAATGTAGTTATGCAAGGCCGCAAGGAACTCAGGACAGATCCGACAGATTTGGAAATAGCTGAAAGGTATTACAACGCTCATGTCGTTTGTTTGGCATCTATCATAGAGATGCATGACGAATTCATCCAGAATATTAATACCAAGTATGGCCCAACCATAGACAAGTTAATAAGGGAACTGGAAGCGCTGCTGACAAAAAGCGAAAAGAGGCTCCGTAAGGAGTTTGAGAATGACCAAGTCCGACAAACAACAGAGCAAATCAAGGATAAACAGGAACTCGTCTTGAAGGCCTTAAGAGACATCCGCGCTACCCGTCTATCTAAATTGAAAGAGTGGGCAAAGAATAGGCTACCTTTACTTTCCGAACAGCTGGAAGTTGCTCGCTTAGCAAACGATACGCTCCGTGTTACTAAGGAGGCCAAGTCATTAATTATAGATTTTGGAAGTGATTATGAAAATCTGCTTTTCACACCACCACCTTTGATAGTTTTC